>NZ_CP031611.1:0-304133 GCF_001687475.2 Campylobacter hepaticus | reverse complement strand
ATTCACTTAAAATATCATCGTTTACACTTGCATTTGTCCCCATACAATCAACACTGATAGAAGTTGGTTTTGCAACACCTATAGCATAACTAAGCTGAACTATACATTTTTTAGCAAGCCCTGCTGCAACTATATTTTTAGCAAGCCATCTAGCCGCATAAAGACCACTTCTATCTACTTTAGTATAATCTTTACTAGATTGTGCACCTCCACCTATTGGTGAATAACCCCCAAAACTATCAACTATAAGCTTTCTTCCTGTTAAACCGCTATCATGCAAAGAAGAATGATTAACATATTTACCTGTTGGATTAATTAAAATTTTAGTTTGCTCAGGGTTAAAAAGCTCTTGCGGCAAATTACTATCTAAAATCAATTTCATTACTAAAGATCTTAAATCTTGTATATTCATACTTGCAACACAAGGTGCAGAAACAACTATAGTATGAATACTTTGAGGATTACAATTTTCAAAATTTGCTTTAGTGCCATAATCAATCGTCACTTGGGTTTTAATATCTACTCCAAGTTCATGTGGATGAGTTTTTGCATAAGCATACACCTTATCACAAAGCATTCTAGCATAACTAATAGCTGCTGGCATATATTCGTCTGCTTCACAACTTGCAAAACCAAACATAATACCTTGATCTCCTGCACCTGTTTCTCCATCTTCTTGATCTACGCCTTGATTGATATCTGGACTTTGTTCATTTAAAAACACCATTACATCAACCTCATCAGGATGTAAACATTGATCCTTGCTAAAGTATCCTGCTCCATCATATCCTATGTTTTTTAAAACATCTTTAACTAAATTATCGTAATCAGCTTTACTAAGCTTGTGATTTGATTTTACCTCACCACCTATCACAACCTTATTTCCTGCGACAAAAACCTCACTCGCCACTCTTGAATTTTTGTCATTTTTCAAGAGTATATCCACTATTGTATCAGCGATTATATCAGCACATTTATCTGGATGACCTGCGCTTACGACTTCTGAAGTGAATAGATACATAAAAAGTCCTTTTGTTTAAATTAAAAAATAAAATGACATTCTAACTTAATTAAACTTGCTAAAGCTTAATTTTAATAAACTTTAATTGTTTATTTAATTTATTAAAATAAAAATATCTTATAAAAAGCACTATAAACTATTTTTATAAAAATAATAATTTTACTTATTTTCAAAATTAAGTGGCACAAAACACCCTCTTAACAAAGTAATATTTACAAAAATTAAGCTTAAGTTAGATAAAATCAAAACTATAATTTTGTTTAAAGGTTATCATGTTTTCAAAATGGATCCAAAAATATGCTAAAGGAAATTTAATACTCCAAATTTGCACAAGTATTGTTCTAGGAACTATACTAAGTATATTTTCAAAAGATTTAGCTCAAATAGCTAATTTATTAGGAATTTTATTTATCAATGCCTTAAAAGCTATTGCTCCTATACTCGTTTTTATCTTAATTTTATCTTCAATTTGTACTAAAAATTTCTCTGGACAGAGTCGTAAGATTAAAAATATTATTATACTTTACATTATAGCTACTTTTATTGCTTCAGCATGTGCAGTTTTTGCTAATTTTTTCTTTCCTGTAACTCTTGTTTTAGAAAATATTCAAATTGCTACAAATCCCTCTCCTGCAAATATTGCCGAGATTTTTAAAGAACTTTTATTAAAAATTGTTGACAATCCTGTTCATGCTCTTGCTAATGGAAATTACCTTGGTATTTTAACTTGGGCTATAGCTGGAGGTATTGCTTTAAGACATTGTTCTATACAAACTAAACAAATCTTTACAAATCTTAATGAAGGAGTTTTAAAAATTGTTCAATTTATCGTAAAACTTGCACCTTTTGGAATTTTTGGGCTTGTAGCTAATTCTGTCGCACAAACAGGAACACAAGGTTTATTAAGTTATGTTAAAGTATTATTTTTACTTGTAAGTACTATGCTTTTTGTTAATTTTGTAATTAATACCTTAATAGTTTTTTGCTATACCAAAAAAAATCCTTTTCCCCTAATTTTTATTTGTCTAAAACACAGTGCATTTTTTGCTTTTTTTACAAGAAGCTCAGCGGCAAATATTCCTGTAAATATGACACTTTGTTCCAAACTCGGTATAGATAAAGAATTTTATAGTCTTGCTATACCTTTGGGCGCAAATATCAATATGGCTGGAGCAGCCATTACTATAGCAATTTTAAGTTTAAGTGCAGCTAATACTGTTGGTATAGAAATTAGTCTTTTACAAGCTTTTTTATCAGGTGGTTCTTTATTACTTGTACCTCTAGCTTGTTCTTTGTTTAACATTGATTATGATATAACAATGAAAGTTGTGGCTATAGGTTTTATTATAGGCATTATTCAAGATAGTGTTGAAACTGCTTTAAATAGTTCTACAGATGTTCTTTTTACTGCAATTTGTTCCAAAAATAAATTAAATTATAATATAAAATAAGGTAAAAAATATGCGTCATCTCCTTAGCACAAAAGATTTAAACAAAAATGAAATCATGCAAATTTTTAAAGAAGCGAAAGATTTCTTAGATGAACAAGCTAGAAGCTACCTTGAAGGTAAACAAATTATAACTATTTTTTTTGAAAACTCAACACGTACACTTTCATCGTTTGAAAGTGCCGCACAAAGATTAGGCGCTAAAGTTTTACGTCTTGATGTTTCAAGATCAAGCTCAAGCAAGGGCGAAACACTTTATGACACTGTTGCAAATTTAGATGCTATGAATCCTGATGCTATTATAATAAGACATGCAAATTCAGGCGCCCCTTTCATGCTTACAAAATATGTACACTGTCCTATTATTAACGCAGGAGATGGAAAACATGCTCACCCTACTCAAGCTTTATTAGATTTATTTACTATTTATAATCATTTTAATGGCAATATCAAAAATAAAAAAATTAGTATAGTAGGAGATATTAAAAATTCACGCGTTGCAAGCTCTAATATAGAACTTTTAACAAGATTTGGTCTTGATATTAATTTAATTGGACCTCCACATTTTATGCCTAAGACTCATCTTAAACAATTTTATCAGTTAGATAAAGATATTATAGAAAACTCAGACATTATTATGAGTCTTAGAACGCAAACTGAAAGGCACAATAAAATTGTTTATGCTTCACTTCAAGACTATGCTAATGATTTTTGTATTCAAAAAAATCTTATTAAAAACAAAAAACTCATTTTATTACATCCAGGTCCTGTAAATCGTAATATAGATATCAGCGATACAATGATGCAAGATAAAAGAACTTTAATTTTAAAACAAGTAAAAAATGGTATTGCTATTAGAATGGCTATTCTTAAAAAATTAATATTAGAAAACAAAGGATAAAATATGTTAGAATGGGATTTAAGTACTTTATTTAAAAACAAAGACGAATTAAAAAATTTTACTCAAAAACACATCCAAACCAGTTTAAATTTTAAAAAAAATTATGAAAATAAACTTCAAACATTAGGTACTAAAGAATTTTTACAAGCTTTAAAAGATTATGAAAATTTAAATCAAGCCCTTGGCAAAATTATGACTTATGCCTATTTGCTTTTTGCAAAAAATACTCAAAATGGATCTTTTTATGCTAAATATGAAGAAGAATGTAAAAAAATTGAAGAAAATTTGCTTTTTTTTGAACTTGAATTTTGTGAATTAGAATCTAAAAAAGCTCAGGAATTAGTGAATTTTTGTCAAGATTACAGTTTTTACCTTGCTAATTTACTCCAAAATAAACGCTACAATCTTAGTAAAAATGAAGAACGCATCATGCTTTATCTCTCCAACACAGGTGCAAACGCTTTTAGCAGACTATTTGATGAAAACATGAGTGCTTTAAAAATTCCATTTGAAGGTAAAAAACTTAGCGAAGAAGAAATCTTAAGTAAAATGTATGATGCAGATAGAACAATACGTAAAAAAGCAGCTAAAAAATTTACCAAAGCTTTACAAAAAAATAGCAAACTTTTAAGTTTTATTATTAATATGATTAAAACAGAAAGAAAAAATATATCCTTACTAAGAGGTTATGAAAATGCTGAAATTTCAAGGCATATTAGCAATCAAATTTCTCAAAAAAGCGTAGACTCCTTAATTTTAAGTGCACAAAAGCATTTTAACTTAGTATCACAATTTTATAAAAGAAAAAAACAAATTTTAGGTTATGATGAATTAAAAGATTATGATAGATATGCACCCATTGGCAAAGAAGCTCATTTTGATTTTCAAACCAGTAAAAATATTATTTTAGAAGCCTTTAAAACTTTTTCACCTCAATTTTATGAAATAGCAAACAATGCTTTTAATCAAGGTTGGATAGATGTCTATCCTCAAGAGAATAAACAAGGTGGAGCTTTTTCACATTCTGCTACTGCAGATGCTCATCCTTTTATTTTATTAAATTACACTAATAAAAGACGTGATCTTTTTACACTTGCTCATGAATTAGGGCACACTATTCATCAACAACTTTCTTATAATGTAAGCTATTTAAATCAAAACACACCTTTAACTACAGCAGAAACCGCTTCAGTTTTTGCTGAAATGTTAGTTTTTGACTTTATTAAAGATAAACTCAAAAAAGAAGAACTTTTATCACTATATGCAAATAAAATTGAAGATATTTTCGCAACTTTTTATAGGCAAATTAATTTTACTTGTTTTGAAAGACGTTTACATGCCCAAGAAAACGAACTCAGCACTGAAGAATTAAATAAAATTTGGATAGAAGAATCACAAAAAATGTTTCAAGATAGCGTAAAACTTACAAAAAACTATGCTTTTTGGTGGAGCTATATTCCTCATTTTATTCATTCACCTTTTTATTGTTATGCTTATGCTTATGCACAACTTTTAGTCTTAGCGCTTTATGGACTTTATAAAAGTGAAAAATGCCCTAATTTTAAAGAACTTTATATAAAAATGCTCTCTTTAGGTGGTAGTGTAAGCCCTAAAGATCTCGTAAAAATGTTTGGTTTTGACATAGAAGATGAAAATTTTTGGGAAATAGGCATAAAAGAAATTAAAAAATTAATTGATGAATTTATGGAGTTAAAAACATGTTAGATAAAATTTTACAAGATAATGATTTTATCATTACCATGCAAAAATATTGTTATGAAATTATTACGATTTTAACTCAAAAAAATATAGAATTTTCTATAGTTGTTAATACAAAATTTATAGATTTTAATCCCGAGCTTCCCAAAGAATTAGATCTTAAACAAAACCCTTATACTCTTTTTGCTCTTGGAGGATATACTTTTAAATCCATCCAATTGACAAAAGATTATATTCAATTTCATGCTGGTTTTGGTAATGATGATTTTGACAGTTTTGTAAAAGTTGATTTAGGGGCAATTACACAAATTCAGGTAGAAAATAATATTATTTTTGTTAATTTTAGCTTATATAAACGCAAACAAAATGACAGTTCTGAAAAATCAAAAACAATATTTCTTAATAATCCTAAAAATAAAGATATTTTTAAAAAATGAATTTGTTCAAAGACTTAAATAAAAATCAAAAAGAAGCTGTAACGCATATTGATGGAGCTATGCTTATCTTAGCAGGCGCAGGTAGCGGAAAAACAAAAACCATTACAACACGTCTTGCTTATTTAATTGGTGAAGTAGGCATACCCTCTTATAACACTCTTACTCTAACTTTTACAAATAAAGCAGCAAATATTATGCGAAATAGAGCACTAAGTTTTCTAAAAGGAAACGAAAACCCTTTACTTTGCACTTTTCATAAATTTGGACTTTTATTTTTAAAACTTCATTTTGAAAGATTACAACGAAAAAATAATTTTGTTGTTATAGATACTGATGATACTAAAAAAATCATTAAAGATTTAATTTTTGATAAAAATCAAGATAATGTTTATGATATTATTAAATATATATCTTATTTTAAAAATGAAAGCAAAAGATCCAAAGATATATTTCAAGATTTAAATTTATTAAAAGAACATAGTTTTGAAAAATATCAAATTATGAATAAAATTGCTAATTATTATCATGCTTATGAAGAATACTTATTAAAATATAATTTTGTAGATTTTGATGATCTTTTATTATTGAGCAATATTATTTTAGAAAACGACAAGAATTTTGCTAAAGAACAAAGCTTACTTTACCGCTATATTACAGTTGATGAATATCAAGATACAAATACCCTACAATATAAAATTCTAAAAAATCTCTCCTATGCCCATGAAAATATTACTGTTGTAGGTGATGATGATCAAAGTATTTATAGTTGGCGTGGGGCTAAAATTGAAAATATTTTAAATTTTAAAAATGAATTTAGCAATGTTAAACTTGTAAAATTAGAACAAAATTACCGATCTGTAGGAACTATTTTACAAGCTGCTAATAACCTTATAGCTCATAACAAACAAAGATTAGGAAAAAATTTAATTTGTACCAAACAAACAGGTGAAAGCGTTAAAGTTTTAAAAAATGAAAATGAAAAAACTGAAAGCTTATGTATAGCACAAAAAGTAAAAAATTTATTAAATTCTGGAATTGAAGCTAGAGAAATTGCTATTTTATTTCGTGTAAATGCTCTATCAAGAGCTATAGAAGAAACTTTCATGAAAGAAAAAATTGCTTATAAATTACTTAGTGGGATGCGCTTTTATGAAAGATTAGAAATCAAAGATCTTATTTGTTATCTAAGACTTGTTTTTAATCCTAATGATGATCTAGCATTTAAACGTATCATTAATCGCCCTAAAAGATCTATAGGTTCAAAAGCCTTAATAAAACTAGAAGAATATGCACAAAAACATCAAATTTCACTTTTTGATGCCCTATGCGAAAATGACAATGGTATAGGAATTTTATCTAGTAAAAAAGCTCAAAATGAAGCAAATATCTTTATACAAAATATCCATATATTAAGGAGTTTTGATAATTTAAAAGATCTTTTTGATAATATAGAAAAATTATTTAAAATTAAAGATTATTTTTCAAAACAAGATGAAGCAGATGAAAGAGTTCGCAATCTTGATGAATTTTATGCTAACTTAAAGGATAAACTTAAAGAAAAACCTGATGCCACTTTAGAAGAATTACTAAGCGAAATTTCTTTATTAAGTGATCAAGATGGCTTGGATGAAGAATGTGTTTGTTTAATGAGTATTCATGCTAGCAAAGGCTTAGAATTTGACCATGTTTTTATAATAGGTTTTGATGAGGGTTTTTTTCCTTTAAATCACGAAGCAAATCTTGAAGAAGAACGTCGTCTTGCCTATGTTGCTATTACTCGTGCTAAAAAATCTCTAACCCTAAGTCTTGCAAATTCCCGTTTTCATAATGGTTTAAGAACAAATATCAGTCCTAGTCGTTTTCTACAAGAAAGTCTATTAAATAACACTGATTCATCGCACAAGAATAAAACTTCTTTTCATAAAGGAGATTTAGTAAAACATAAAATTTTTGGTATTGGTAGAATTGTTCAAATCAATCAAAACGATAAAGAAACAAAACTTAATATTAATTTTGGAGGCATAATGCGTATGATTATAGCAAGTTTTGTAGAAAAAGTTATATGAATAAAATTTTTGTAGCCTTTAAACCTAGAACTTTAAGCTCTAATGCTTTTTTAAATCAACTTAAAAAAAAATATCAAAATAAAAAAGCAGGTTATTCTGGCACTTTAGATCCTTTTGCAAAAGGAGTTTTAATCGTGGCCTTTGGACAATATACAAAATTATTTCGTTTTTTAAGAAAAACTCCAAAAACTTACAAAGCTACCTTATGGCTTGGTACACATTCTTTAAGTCTTGATGATCAAAATATTCAAGAAATTAAAATCTTACAAGCATTTAATCTTGAAAAATTAAATCATCTTATTCATCAAATGCAAGGAAAAATTTCTTACATACCACCGCAATTTAGCGCTAAAAAAATAAATGGGATTCGGGCTTATAAATTAGCAAAAAAAGGTTTAAAAGCTAATTTAAAATCTTGTCAAATGGAAATTTTTAATTGCAAAATTCTAAGCTATAATCATCCTTTTTTAAATATAGAAATAACTGTTAGCGAAGGAGCTTATATAAGATCTTATTGTGAACTTTTTGCTAAAAAATTAAATATTCATGCTACTTTAAGCTCTTTAGAACGGATTAAAGAAGGTGATTTTATCTATGAAAATGAAAAAAGTTTAAATATATTAAAATATCTTAATTTAAAACCTAATTTTATCAAAGATTTAAATAAACTTGAAAATGGTACTAAAATTTTCATTGAAGATTTACAATTTCATGATGAAGGAGATTATTATATTCAAACAAAAAAATACTTTAGTATAATCAATATTAAAGAAAATACAGTAAAATATCTTTTAAATAAGGTTGAAAAATGTTAATATTATCAAGAAAAGAAAATGAAAGTATAATTATTGGTGAAGGCATAGAAATAAAATTAATACAAACAGGTAAAGGTTATGCTAAAATAGGCATACAAGCTCCAAAATCTCTTATGATTTTACGTAAAGAACTTGTACAACAAGTTAAAGATGAAAACCTACATTCTGTAATTCAAAATGATATAAAATTAGATGTTTTGAGTAAAAAACTAATCAAATGAAAGCTTATGCTAAAGCAAATATTTTTTTAAAACTTACTGGATTTGACTTAAGAAAATATCATCTTTTAGAATCACGTTTTATACTCTTAAAAGATCTTTTTGATGAACTTGAACTTGTAGACAAACCAGTAAATTCTAAACAAGAATTCCAAATCATTAGTGATTTTAAATGCGAAAATAATATTATTAACAAAGCGTATTTGCTGCTTTGTAAAACATATAAGAATGAATTAAAAGAATTATTTAGTACTAAAAGCTTAAAGCTTACAAAAAATATTCCTATATGTGCTGGACTTGGAGGTGGTAGTAGTGATTGTGCTACTTTTTTAAAGCTTATGAATGAAACTCTTAATTTAAAATTAAATACACAAAAACTTATTGATTTAAGCATGGAATTAGGAAGCGATATTGCTTTTTTTCTGAGTGGTTTTAATGCAGCTAATGTTAGTTCTTGTGGAGAAATCATACAAGAATTTGAAGATGATATACCTCAATTAAATTGGATTTTTCCTAAAATATCCTGTCATACTAAAGCCGTTTATGATGAATTTGATAAAACAAATTTTGATTTTGAGAAAAATAATAAGGAAGCTAAAATTTATAAAAAACTTAGTACAAAAGAATTATTACATAATTTTAAAAATGAAAAACTAAATGACTTATTTACTCCTTGTGTAAATTTATACCCTAAAATGAAGTCTTATTTAAAACAAGATTTCTTTTTAAGCGGGAGTGGAAGTACCGTTTTTAAGGTTAGCAAATGAAAATTATTGTAAGAAACAAAAAAGCTTTATTTGATTATAGTATTATTGAGCGCTTTGAAGCTGGACTTGTTTTAAAAGGAAGTGAAGTGGTAGCTTTACGAGCTGGAAGGGCAAATCTTAAAGATTCTTTCGTTCGTATTATAAAAGGTGAAATTTTTCTACTTAATGCCCATATTTCTTTGCTTAATACAAGTCATTATTTTTATAAACATGAAGAAAAAGCGCCTAGAAAGTTATTAATGCATAAAAAACAAATTGATAAATTATTAGGTAAAGTAAGCATCCAAGGATATACTATCGTGGCTTTAGATTTTTATTTTAATACAAAAAATAAAGTTAAAACAACCCTTGCTTTAGCCAAAGGAAAAAATTTACATGATAAACGTGAAAGTTTAAAGAAAAAACAAGCTGATTTAGAAGCTAAAGCTGCAATGAAAAATTATAAATAAAGGATATAATCTTGATGAAAAAACAATTAAGTGTAATTTTAATAGGTTTAGCATTTTTTTTAAATGCTTGCTCTAAGGAAAAAATTCAAAATGATTTTATGTTTGAAGAATATCATAAAGGTGACAAAATAGTTTTAAATAGTATTAATGGTGGTAGCAAAACTTTAATAAGAACGCAAAAAGGTTTTGTAGTAGAAGGCGAAGAAAATAAAATTCTTATGTTTGATTTTTTTGGAACTTTTTGCACACCTTGTAAAGAAGAAGCTTTAGATCTTAGTAAACTTTGGAAAAGCAATTCTAATAAATTTATTATCATTGGATTAACTCATTTTGAAAATGTTAGTGATGAAACAGTTAAAAAATTTGCCAATGATTATGGAGCTTATTATTTTTTAAGCAATGATAAATCTAATGATCGCATTATTGCTCAAATTTTAAAAGACATAGATTATCAAAATATGGAACAACTACCTTTTAAAGTTGTATTAAAAAATGGAATTTACCAAGAACTTAGCGATTATTGGAATAATTATACCCCAACCCATTTTTATCTTGGTAAAATTCCTACAGAACTTATGCAAGAAGATTTAAATAAGATTTATAAAGGAAAATAATGCCAAAAATTCAAATTTTAGATCAAACAAAACTTAATGAACCTAAGATGTATAAAGTTATACTTCTTAATGATGATGTAACCACTATGGATTTTGTTATAGAAGTATTAATGAATATTTTTCATCAAGATTTTGAAAAAGCTAGCAAAATTATGCTAGAAATTCATCATAAAGGGTCTGGAATTTGTGGTATTTATACTCAAGAAATAGCACTTTCAAAACAAAAAAAAGTTATAGATAGTGCTAAACTTGCTAATTTTCCCTTACAAGTAAAGGTAGAAGAAGAATGAAATATGAAGAAAATTTACAAAAATATCTTGATAATGCTAAAAATTTAAGTTTAATAAATCATCATGAATTTGTTACTTGCGAGCATGTATTATTTGCTTTATTAAAACTCAGTATAGATTTTAAAGACATTTTTGAGGAATTTTCACATGGAGATTTAAATCTTTTAGAAAATGAATTAAAAAATTATATTTCAAAAAATAATCAAGTAATAAAACAAGAAATAGAACCTACATTATCTATTGTTTTAAATGATATCTTAATATCATGTAAAAATAAAAATGATGAAATAAAAATTATAGATTTCATAGAGCAACTCATACAAGATCAAAGATCTTATTCAAGTTATCTCTTAAAAAAACATCACATCAATCTTGAAAAAATTCAAGAATTTAAAAATAATAAAGATACACAAAATTTAAATACCTACACAAGCGATTTAACATTATTAGCTCAAAATGGCAAAATCGATCCTTTAGTAGGAAGAAAATTTGAATTAGAAAGAATATTGCAAATTCTTTCTCGTCGCAAGAAAAATAATCCTATTTTAGTTGGAGAAGCAGGTGTTGGAAAAACTGCTATCATAGAAGGATTAGCACTAGCTATTAGTGAAAAAAAAGTACCTAAAAATTTACAAAATGCAAGAATTTTTAGTCTTGATATGGCTAGTATACTTTCAGGAACAAAATACCGTGGAGACTTTGAAAAAAGAATTAAAGAAATTTTAAATGAACTTCAAAAAATACCTAATGCTATTTTATTTATAGATGAAATTCATACTATAGTAGGAGCTGGAAGTACAGGTGAATCACATACAGATTTTTCAAATCTTTTAAAACCAGCTTTAAGCAATGGAAGTTTAAAATGTATAGGTGCAACAACCTTTATAGAATACAAAAACACCTTTGATAAAAATAAACCTCTAAGTCGTCGCTTTGCCAAAATCAATGTTGATGAACCTACTCAAGAAGAAAGTTTAGAAATTCTTAAAGGTCTAAGAAGCAAATACGAAAATTTTCACCATATAAAATTAAGTGATGAAATTCTTGAATATGCTGTTATTTGGGGTAAAAAATTCTTTAACGATAAATTTTTACCTGATTGTGCCATAGACTTAATAGACGAACTTGGAGCCTCTTTTGCCTTAAAAACAAAGGCTAAAAAAAATGCAAATTTAAAAGATTTAGAAAATGTTTTAACAAAAATGACACATCATCATAAAATGTTTGAATTTGATCAAAATAAGGCTTTATTCAATTTAAATACCAACTTAAAAACAAAAATTTTTGGACAAGATGAAATTATAGATAGTCTTGTTTTAACATTAAAACAAAGTTTTGCAGGATTTAAAAATTCTAATACTCCACGTGGAATATTTTTATTTACTGGTTCAAGTGGAGTTGGAAAAACAGAACTTTGCAAAGCATTAGCTCATTATTTAGGATTAAATTTAGAACGTTTTGATATGAGTGAGTATGCAGAAAAACATGCCTTAAGCAAACTTATTGGATCTCCTGCTGGATATGTAGGTTATGAAGATGGTGGACTTTTAAGCAATGCTATACGAAAAAATCCTTTCACATTAGTACTATTTGATGAAATAGAAAAAGCACACCCTGATTTAACAAATACCTTTTTACAAATTTTTGATAATGCCCAACTTACAGATAATGCAGGATTAAAAGTAGATTTTAAAAATACCATTATTATAATGACTTCAAATTTAGGTCTTAAAGAAAGCAATGAATTAGGATTTTTAAGCCAAAATGAAGAAAAAAGCAAGCGTGCTATTAAGGATTTTTTTGCCCCTGAATTAATTAATAGAATTGATAAAATCTTGCATTTTAACAATTTAAATGATGCAATTTTATCAAAAATTATTGAAAAAGAATTGAATGAAATTTCTAAAAATTTAAAAAATATCACTCTAATTGCTGATGAAAAAACAAAAACATATCTTGCCAAAAAAGCCTATAATAAAGAATTTGGGGTCAGGCTTTTAAAACGTATTATTTCAGAAGAAATTGGAGAAAAAATTAGCGATGAAATACTTTTTGGAAAATTAAAAAAAGGTGGTATAGCCAAAATCAAACTTGGGAAAAATGGACTTGAACTTATATTCTAAATTACTTCATGCTCCTAAAGATAAACCTGTATTTTTAAGTCCAAATTTAGAACTTAATTTTCTTTTAAAAGCTTATAGCTTTGGTCTTTTTCCATGGACAAGCAAACCTGCAACTTGGTGGTGTCCTGATCCAAGATGTATTTTAAAACCTGAAGAAATTCATATTCAAAAAAATATAAAAAAATTTATCTCTTTTTATGAAATACGCCTTGATGATAACTTCTTAAAATTAATCACTCTTTGCAAAAATCAACGTGATCAAAGCTGGATAGATAATGAATTTATTGAAATTTACAACAAACTTTTTCATCAAGGTTATGCACATAGTCTAGAACTTTATGAAAATAATGAACTCATAGGAGGAATTTACGGCTTAATTTTAGGCAAAGTTTTTTTTGGGGAAAGCATGGTAAGTCTTAAAAAAAATGCATCTAAAATTGCCATGATTGAACTTTGTAAATTGCTAAAACCTTATGATTTTATAATAGATTGTCAAATTTATAATAAACATTTAGAATTTATGGGTGCAAAAAATATTCCTAGGAAAGAATTTTTAGATATTTTAAAACAAAAATGTAATCAAGACAGCGGATTTAATAATTTTAAAAATTTAATATAAAAACATATTTATTTTAATTTGCTTATGTTAAACATTTTTTATCATTTTATTTTAAAAATAAAATGATAAAAATAATGTCATATAAAAATATATTTATTTTTTAATATTATTTAAAACAAATTCTTTAAGCTTCTCATCATTAGGTATTCTACCATAACAAATCACTTTTTCATTGATAATTAAAATAGGCATAGTCGTAATATTATAGCTTGCAATAAGTTTTAAATCTGTAATATAAATTAATTTTACATCTAAATTAAGTTCTTCAATAAGTTTTTGAAGTTTAACATACAATGTTTTACAAGAAATACAACCTAAACCCAAAACTTTTACAATATTTTACTATATTGCATCTCTAAATTACAGCTTGAATTTTCTTTTTCTTTACAAGAAGATGGGCTAGGTTTTTTAAATAAATTAAATATTTTCATTGCAATTCTCCTTATTATTTTAAAAATGGTGCTAAAAAATTAAATAAATAACCAAGTAAAATTATTCCCATAACACAAATAAAAACAAATAATGATAATAATTGAGGCTTAAGTGCGCGCTTTAACATAATAATAGAAGGTAAACTCAAAGTAGTTACTGCCATCATAAAAGATAATACAGTTCCCAAACCCACACCTTTTTCTAATAAACTTTGAGCAATAGGAAGAGTACCAAAAATATCTGCATAAATAGGAATACCGCATAAAGTAGATAAAACAACAACAAAAGGATTATCTTGACCTAATATACTTTGTATAAAACTTTGAGGAATCACTCCATGAATTAAAGCTCCTATTAATACCCCTATAAAAATATAAATATACACTCTTTTAATAGTAAAAATTACTTGTTCTTTTGCATAAACTAATTTTTCAATCTTACTTTGCTCGATAATATCTATTTGAGTTGATTGCATATTTTTTATAAAATCTTCAATATATCTATCCATTTTTAAATATTCAATCAAACTTCCACCAATAACTGCAAGTAATAAACCAAAAAAATATATAAAATTGCAATTTTAAAATTAAATATTGAACTAAGTAGTATAATTGATGCTAAATCTACCATAGGAGAAGATATTAAAAATGCAAAAGTTACACCTATTGGCAATCTTGCACTTGTAAATCCCATAAAAATTGGAATAGATGAACAAGAACAAAAAGGGGTTATTGTTCCTAATAAAGCTGAAAATATTCTTGCCTTTAAACCGCTATATTTTGAAAGTATTTGCTTGGTTTTTTGTGGTGAAAAATAACTTTGAAGATAAGAAATGATAAAAATTAAAACGGCTAATAAGATAAATATTTTTATACAATCATAAATAAAAACTTGATCTATATTAAAAAAATATAATAATTTAGTAATTAATACACTAAGCCACTCCATTCCTAAAATTTGAGACTCAATAAATTGCCAAACAATATACAATTTTTCCATTTTTACTCCTTATTAAAAGATTTTAATGTATCAATAATCACATTTAAATTATCTTTATTTAAAGAATAATACATCCATTTACCCTCAGAACGCGCATAAATAATTTTAGACTCCGCAAGGAATTTCATATGATAAGAAAGTGTAGATTGCTTAAATTGAAAATTATCCAATAAAACACAAGCACATTTTTCTCCTTCACTTAATAAAGAAACTATTTTTAATCTATTTACATCAGATAATGCTTTAAATATTATTGATATTGACTCAAAATCCATTTTTTCTCCTTTATATAGATATTTATCTATATATTATAATCTTTTATATTATAATCTTTTATATAGATAATTGTCAATATGTTATTTCAAATAATTTTTATATAAGTAATTTGATATTCTTGATTTTAAAGTTTTATAGTAGATAAATTGATAAGCAATAAATTAAAAAGTTATATATTAAAAATAAAAACACCTAGTAAGATATTTACAAATTAAATATATCTTTTAAACCTGTAATAACCATTTTAATTCCCATAGCAACAATAAAAACTTGAGCTATACGAGAAAAAATATGCAAAATTAATTTTCCAACTATTTTTTCTATGGTTGCTGCAAAATGAAAAAGAATAAACATAAAAATAAAAGCTATAACAATACCCCCAAGTGCAATATCAACTCCCTTATCTTCTGATATAACTATAACACTAGCCAAAGTTCCAGGGCCAACAAGCATAGGAAAAGCCATAGGAATTAAACTCTGTCTTAGAAGTTCTTCTTCATCCATATTTTGATAATTACTAAAGTCTTTCATAGCAATCTTAGTTGAAAAAAGTAAATTTTTAATAGCCATTATAATAAGTACTAAACCACCAGAAATTCTTAAATCATCCAATGAAACCCTAAAAATATAATTCATAAATAAAGGTCCTGATAATAAAAATATTAAAACTATTGCAAAAGCAGTATAAAGTATAGTTCTAAAAAGTTTTTTCCTAAGTTTTAAAGATAAACCATCACTCATAGCTAAAAACTGTGTTAAATTTCCAAAAGGATTTAACACAGCAAGCAAAGTAATCCCAGCAAAAAACATTAAATGGATTTGAAATTCCATATTAAAAAGCATATTTTAATTCTCACTTTTTACAAATTCCAAAGAAATAGAATTCACACAATGTCTTGTATTTTTAACAGAAAAACCCTCTCCTATAAAAACATGTCCTAAATGTCCTTTACAATTTGCACATATAATTTCTGTTCTAATTCCATCTTTATCAGGAATTCTTTCAATTGCTCCTTTTATTTCATCATCAAAACTAGGCCACCCACAACCTGATTTAAATTTATCTTCAGATTTATAAAGTTCTGCATGACATTGTTTACAATGATACATCCCTTTTTCATAAAAATCATTATATTTTCCGCTAAAAGGAGCTTCCGTTCCTTTATTTAAAATAATATTTTTTTCTTCCTCATTTAACTTTCTCATACTTAATCCTTGGTAAAATCATTTTTTATATTATATAATTAAAATTTCAATTTTAAAATATGATTTTATAATTTTTAAGAAAGTTTTCAAATGCAAAAAGAATTTTTTAATCAACTTCAAAATATACTCTATCAAAAAGATATAAAACAAAAAATTGATCATTTTAAAAATTTTTATGAAGATTTTAAAAGTCATAAATTTATTTTTAATCATGAATCTTTAAGTATTTTTCAAAAAAATACACCCCAAAATATAACCTTATTACATCCTACACGTATAAGAAGACCTAAACTTGTTAATTCAACCCATGCTCTTGCTAAAATCATACATTCTATTGCCCATATAGAATTTAGTGCTATTAATTTAGCCCTTGATGCAAGTTACCGTTTTAAAAATTTACCCATGCAATTTTATCAAGATTGGCTTGAAGTAGCTAGTGAAGAAATTAAACATTTTCAACTCTTAAATTCTGCGCTTGAAGAACTTGGCTATAAATACGGATCTTTTGCAGTTCATGATAATTTAGAAGCTGCTTTAGAAGCCACTAAAGATTCTTTAAATTTTAGAATGGGCATTGTTCATAGAGGCTTAGAAGCAAAAGGATTAGATGCTAATCCTTATATTGTAAAAAAACTTCAAAGCTCTAATCATCCTATTAAAAAGCTCTTAATAGAATATTTAGATATCATTCTTAATGATGAAATAAAACATGTAAAAAAAGGAGATACTTGGTGGAAATTTGCTAATGAAAATCAATATGACTTCATAGATCTTTGCAAAATCTTTAAGCAATTTCCTCTTGCAGGTAAAAAAATAAACCTCAAAGCAAGAATAAAAGCTGGTTTTAAACAAGAAGAATGTGAAAAACTTGAGAAAATTTATTCTTAATTTTTTACTTTCAATTTTGAAATAATAATAGTATATAAAACACGTACAATACCATAAAGTACGTACAAACTTGCCAAAATTACCAAACTTTCAAGTGGATAAAGATATAAAAATGAAAATACAATTATTAATAAAACCAAAACCTTCAAAACACTAGAGCGATTAAAGTCAACTTTTTTAAAACTTGGATAACGTATATTGCTTACCATTAAAAGACCTAAAATAGCCTGTAAAATTAAAAAAACCACCCCATAAGGTTTTAAAAAATCATAACTAAAAAAAGCATAAGTCCATATAGCACTTACTACAGCTGCTGTTGGTATAGGTAAACCTATAAAAACAGAAGGCTCATAAGCGCCTGTGGTAACATTAAATCTTGCTAAACGAATAGCACCAAAAACAACAAAAAAAGCTGTAATTAAAGAACCTAACTTTTCAAAATGTATTCCTATACACATATAAAAAAGTACTGCAGGTGCAACACCAAAAGCTACTAAATCCGCTAAAGAATCAAACTCTACACCAAATTTAGAAGTTGAATTAGTAAGCCTAGCCACACGACCATCAAGCCCATCACAAATTAAAGATAAAATAATGTAAATCAAAGCCATGCAATAATTTTGATGCATAGAAGCTATAATAGAAATAACACCTAAAAATGCTGAAGCAGCCGTAAAAAGATTTGGCAAAATATAAATTAGTTGTGGTCTATTATTCATAATTTTCCTATACAAGATAAGCAAGCAAGGAGCCTGCTTTAATTTCATCATGTATACCTATATGAACTCTAGTGTCTTTTGGCAAAAGCAAGCTTATAGAGCCATTAATTAAAAATCCCATTCTATGCCCTACTTTTAAATCATAGGAAATATTTTCTAATTTTAATTTCCTATCAAAACAACCTGCATAAATACGTAAAGCTATGATTTTATCATTTTTAGTTTTTGCTAAAATACAGAGTCTTTCATTCATGATTTTTGCAAATTTTAACTCACTGCACAAAAAAAGTCCATGTTTTAAGCGAATATCTATAAGATCCATATTACAAGGTGCATTAAAAGTTCCAGCATCATAAAAAGCATTTTTGATATTAATTTCTACACATTCGCCAAGATCTTGATAATAAACATTTTCTATTTTGGTTATCTTACCATCTATAGGAGAAAAAATAGCTTTTCCATCATTACAAATAAAATCTCTTTTAGGTATTCTAAAAAGAAAAAAACAAAATAAAATTATTAATAATAATAAAACAGAAAAAGAATAAAAAATCCATATAAGGATAAAAAGCAAAATTATAAAAATTAAGCTTAAATATCCTTCTTTGGCAATATATTCTTTCATTCTTTTACTTCACTACTAACTTCATCAATTTCTTGCAAACGTGTTGGAAGATTATTTTGAATTTCAAAATCTTTAATAATTTCGCGTACTTTAGCACCCTCAATAGTTTCTTCTTCATACAATACTGCCACCATGGCTTCAATTGCTCCCTTATAAGTACTTAAAGTATTTTTTACATCCTCATAACGCTCATCTAAAGTTTTTTTAACATAATCATCTAAAGATTGTGACATTTTTTCAGAATAGTCTTTTATAGTTTGCCCACCATTTAAAAAAGTATTTCTTTGTTTTTCAAGAACCATAAGTCCTGCAATTTCACTCATACCATATATAGAAATCATAGCTTTTATAATATCAGTAGCTCTTTCTAAATCATTGCTTGCCCCAGTTGAAATTTCACCAATAAACACTTCCTCAGCTGCACGTCCACTCAAAAGTACATCTATTTCAGCAATAAGTTCATGCTTTTGCATTAAAAATTTATTTTCCTCTGGTGTATTTAAAGTATAACCTAACGCTGCAAGACCACGAGGAATAACAGAAACTTTGCTAACACGTTTAGCACCTTTAGTAGTTTCAGCAATCAACGCATGTCCGCATTCATGATAAGTAACGATTTTCTTTTCTTTTTCATTGATACGTCGTGATTTTTTCTCAAGTCCAGCAATTGCTCTTTCAACAGCTTCTACTAGATCATTTTGTTCTACATATTTTTTAGAATCTCTTCCTGCTAAAAGCGCTGCCTCGTTAATAATATTTGCAAGATCAGCTCCTGCAAGTCCTGCAGTCAAACGTGCAATATCTTCTACTTTAACCTTGGAAGAAATTTTAACATCTTTCATATGTACTTTTAAAATATCACATCTACCTTTAAAATCAGGTTTATCAACTAAAACTTGACGATCAAATCTTCCTGGTCTTAAAAGAGCCGCATCTAAAACTTCAGGACGATTTGTAGCCGCTAAAACAATAACAGGAGAACTTTCCGTTCCAAAACCATCCATTTCAGCTAAAAGCTGATTTAAGGTTTGCTCTCTTTCATCATTTCCACCCATCATACCGCTTGCAGCACGACTTTTACCTATAGCATCTATTTCATCAATAAAAATAATAGCTGGTGCTTCTTTTTTTGCATTTTCAAATAAATCTCTTACACGAGAGGCACCTACACCTACAAACATTTCTATAAAAGATGAACCTGATACACTAAAAAACGGTACATCAGCTTCACCAGCAACAGCTTTAGCAAGTAAAGTCTTACCTGTACCTGGAGGTCCAACAAGTAAAAGTCCTTTTGGAATTTTTGCTCCAAGTTTAATATATCTTTCAGGATATTTTAAAAAATCTACAATTTCTTTAACTTCTTCTTTCGCTTCTTCTACTCCAGCCACATCACTAAATTTAACTTTTGGTTTTTCTGAATTTACAAGTTTTTTAGAACTTCCTATACCAAGTATAGAACTACCCATATTTTTTTGCATACGACTTGCTAAAAACATCCAAATACCAAAGAAAATAAATACTGGTAAAACCCATGAAACAAGTATGTCCATTAACCAATTTGTTTCAGAATAAGCTCCATAACCAATATTTTTACTATCTAACAAATTCACAAGTTCAGGATCATTAACTTTTTTAGCTATATAAATAATATTATGTGAACTTGAAATTGCTTTAATAGTAGTTTGACCTATACTTACTTGATTAATTTGTCCATTTTCAATAAGTTTTTTTAATTCTGAATAAGGAACATTTTTACTTGTTTCATTTCCAGTTAATGCTCCACCAAAAGAACCATTTCCGTCAAAAAATCCTTTAAAAATAATTATCATCACAATTGCAAAAATCGCAAAAATAACAATAGGATTTTTATTAAAAAAATTACTACCTTGTGGATTACCCTTATTATTTTGGGTGTTATTATTCATTATTTATCCTTTTTATTATTTTTATATACAAAACTATACCACTCATTGATTTGCAATTCATCAATGAGCTCTAAATCTTGAAATTTTTTCTTAATTCTCATCTTATATTTATCCAAAATTCCTGATAAGATAAGTATAGCATTATCTTCTAAATGGTTTTTAATATCTTTTTCTAAAATTAAAATTACATCAGCAACGATATTTGCAACAATTAAACCATATAAACCTTTTGCCTTATTTATAGAACCACACCATGTTTTTTTAAAATTTATTTTATTTAATCTTGCATTTTTTAAAGCACTATCAATAGCCAATTCATCAGTATCACAAATTTCAACTTCACAAGATAATTTTGCCATAACAATACCTAAAATTCCACTACCACAACCAAGATCTAAAACTCTTAATTTAGGTGTAGCAAATTGCTGTAAAAATTTCACACAAGAATACGTACTTTCATGATGACCTGAACCAAAAGCTAAAGCTGGATCAATTTTTATATTAATATATTCTTTTTTCTCTTCTTGCCAACTTGTATGAATATAAACACTATCAATTAAAATAGGTTTTATAGCTTTTCTATATTCATTTATCCAATCTTTGTTTTCTTTTTCTTTAAGTGTTAAATTAGAAATAATATCATGGTTTAAATTAAAAGATATTGCAAGTTTTTGAGCAAATATTTCAAGTGCCCATGAGAGTTCATTTAAACTCTCATTAGATCTTATATAAATACCGTTATCTTTTTCCTCTATAGCTTCTACACCTAAGTCAAAAACAAATTCAAGAAATAGATTTTTATACCGGTTTTCTACGATAAAAAATAATTCATAATATTTTTTCTGCATTTAAAATTTCAAAAATGAGTCTTACTCTGCTGCACCTTCTGCGCTACCAGTTCCTAAAACATCTTCAAGTTTTTCTTTTAAAACTTGCGGAGTAAAAGGTTTTACAATATAATTATTTACACCAGCTTTTAAAGCAGTAATCACTTCAGCTTTTCCACCCTCAGTTGTAACCATAATAATAGGCATATCTTCATATTTTGCTTCAGCTCTTACTTTTTTTACAAGCTCTAAGCCATTCATTTCAGGCATATTCCAATCTGTAATTAATACTTTAACATCTTCATTTTTAGTCAATAAATCCCAAGCTTCCACTCCATGCTCAGCTTCTAAAACATCATCGTGTCCAAGTCTTGTTAGGGTATTTTTAATAATCCTTCTCATAGTAGAACTGTCATCAACAACTAACAATTTCACAATCTCTTCCTTTCAAAGTTTTGTACTCTTATATTTTACCCTTTTTGGTCTTATTAATCAAGCCAAAAATTTACAAACTAAATTATATCATCTTTTACTTAAAATTTAACTCAAATACTATTATTTTTATATTTAACCATAAACAAATATACGCTTAATCCCAGTAAAAGTAAACTCACTCCACTAATAAGATAAATAGCATAAATCATTTGAGATAAATCCCCAATAGCAAGTTTAAATACTAACATTAAAGCCTCAATTGCTAAAGCTATAATAATAGAACCTAGAAATTTTACCATGGTTTTTTGCATACCACCTTCTTCTTCTTTAGTCCTACCCAAAACTTCTTGCTCAATCAAAGTTTTTGCTAAATCAAAAATAGCCAAGGCTAAAGTTATAGCAATAGTACTTTCAAACATATTTTCTATACCTATAGCTTGATTATCAAATAAACTTAAAAAACCTTTTTTAAATAAAAAACAAGTAATAATAAATAAAACTAAAGCAAAACAAAAATATATAAAACGACTAAATTGAGTAAAGATAAATTCAAATTTTCCCGCTTTGATAATTTTTAATATATCTTCAAGCTTTATATCAATACATACAACAAAAAGTAAATTATTTTTATCATCATAAATAGGCATTGATGCTGTAACACATAATTCATTATTTAAAACAGAAGGATAAGGATCGCTTAAAACACAACGCCTTAATTTTACCACTCTATAAAAATAAGATTTCAAGCTCCTATCTTCACCCTTTCCTGTTTCATAAATTTTATTTAAAGAAATAGTATTTTCTATTTGTATGCCTGAAGCATCTAAAACATATAAAG
Source organism: Campylobacter hepaticus (assembly GCF_001687475.2). Taxonomy (NCBI): domain Bacteria; kingdom Pseudomonadati; phylum Campylobacterota; class Epsilonproteobacteria; order Campylobacterales; family Campylobacteraceae; genus Campylobacter; species Campylobacter hepaticus. The sequence continues at coordinate 281,473 of NZ_CP031611.1, read as the reverse complement.
CATCAAAAACACTCACATCATGTACTATTTTATCTAAAGCTATTTTAATACTATCTAGATGAATATTTGGAAGTTTATTGGGTAAATTTCTTGTTAAAATATAACTCATGTAAGCTCTAGCACGATAACGATTCTCTTCAAATCTTTGTATATCTTTTATATACATTTATATTCCTTCTTTATTATGCTTAAATTCAGGAACAATCTTCAATAAAGCATTGCAAACATCTTCACTAATTTGCAAATTTTGAATTTCCTCATTAAGCCAAACTAAATCCACTTTATCAGTTTTTGTAACAAAAATACTTTCATATTGCGTTTTAACATCATCTTCATTAATCAAAAGTTCTTCATAAAGCTTTTCACCTTTTCTTAAACCCGTAATTTTAATTTCTAAATCATTATGATTAGAAAGTAAAAGCATTTTTTTAGCTAAATCCATAATTTTCACAGGCTTGCCCATATCAAGTACAAAAAGCTCCCCTCCTTTTGCAATTGCCCCAGCTTGCAAAACAAGTTGAACTGCCTCATCTACAAGCATAAAATAACGCACTATATCAGGATGAGTTAAAGTTAAAGGTTCGTTATTTGCAATTTGTGCTTTAAATTTAGGTATAACACTCCCGCTTGAACCTAAAACATTACCAAAACGTACACAAGCAACTTCAAAATTTTCATCACTCATATTCAAAGTATAAAGCTCACAAACCCTTTTAGTGCAACCCATAATATTAGTAGGACGCACAGCTTTATCTGTGCTTATCATTACAAATTTAGCTACTTTGTTTTTTTTAGCACTATCACACAAAATTTTAGTACCTAAAATATTATTTAGTATAGCTGCATGAGGATTTTGTTCACAAAGTGGGACATGTTTATAAGCTGCTGCATGTAAAATAAGATCAGGTTTATAAGATTTTAACACCTTATCTAAACTTTGTTGATCTAAAATACTTAACAAAACAGGGGTAATTTTTTCTTTATATAAAGCTAATTTCTCATTAATTTTATAAAGATTATATTCGCTATGATCAATCATTATAAGATGTTTTGCTCCAAATTGAAGACATTGTTTGCAAAGCTCACTTCCTATAGTTCCACCTGCCCCACTAACTAAAACCACTTTATCTTTTAAAAATGTAGCTACAACCCTATCATCTAAATCCTTAGGTTTTCTAGCAAGTAAATCTTCTATACTAATATCTCTTGCTTCATTTTGCGTAAAAGAAAAAATTTTTACATCACAAATTCCATAGTGAATTAATTCTTCAAAAAGTTTTTTTAACTCTTCTTGCTCAAGTTTTAAAGCAATAATAGCCGTCTTAACGCCTTTTTCTACATAAGATTTTATTTTTCCTTTTTCCTCTACAATGAATTTATCGCAATAAGTCCCTATAAGTTCTTTCCTCGCATCTACAACACCAACAGGAAAAAGTCCTAAAGTTCCTTCCTTTGCACCTTTTAACAAATGCAATGCTTTAGAAGTAGCTCCTACAACAATACAAGGCATCTCTTCTTTTATTTTTGAAGGTTTAAAATCAACAAGCATTCTTTTGCTAATCCTTAAAGTACCTATGAACATATAAGAAAGTGCAAAATCTATAACAATAATACTTCTTGGGAAAGGATTAAAAAAATCACTAAAAAAATAAAAAATCACTAAAAAACAAAGCTCTGCTAAGATTAAAGCAATAAAAATTTTTCTCGCTTCATTAAGAGAAAAAAATCTCCAAGCTACCTTATAAATTCTAAAAATAAATAAAAAAATAAGTTTTAAGCAAAGCAAAATCATAGCACAAGTTAACATACCATGATAAAAAATACCAGGAATATCACCACTAAATCTTAAAGAAAAAGCTAAATAAACACTAAGCAAAATCAAAACAGTATCAAAAATCAAAAAAAAGGTCAACCTTTTGCTTTTATGAAAAATCATACTTAAGCCTTTATACTCTTTAAAATTAATTGTGAAATTTCATAAACATCATCTTGACTCATTGAAGTAGCACTTGGTAAACAAATTCCTTTTTTAAAAAACAACTCGCTATTACCATTAACATAAGCTTTTTGATTTTTAAAAAGTTCTTGAGTATGCATAGCTTTCCATAGTGGGCGCGTTTCAATTTGTTGATTTTTTAAATCATCTATAATCCTAGTAATTTTAGGATGCAAAAGAATATTTTTTTGAGTAATTTTAATATTTTTTTCATAAGCATTAAGTTCATTTTTATCAAAATCTATCAAAGCCGTACTAAGCCAACGGTTACTTCTTGAATTAGCCAATTCATCTAAAAAAACAAAATAATCCCCTAAAAATTCTTGATACCATTGATAAATTTCTCTTTTTTTAAGCACTCTTTGCTCTAGAACCTCCATTTGCGCTACCCCAATAGCTCCTAAAACATTACTAAGACGGTAATTATAACCATAATCTAAATGTTCATAGTGCAAACAATTTTCTCTTGCTTGAGTACTATAAAATCTTGCTTTTTCAATTTTTTCTTTATCCTTACCTATAAGCATACCCCCACCTGAAGTGGTAATGATTTTATTGCCATTATAAGAATAAACTCCAAATTCCCCAAAAGTTCCTAAAGCTTGTTTTTGATAAAAACTTCCCAAAGCTTCTGCTGCATCTTCAATCAAAATAATATTATTTTCTTTGCAAATTTGAACAATTTCATCCATTTTTGCAGCATTACCATAAAGATGAGTTAAAATAAAAGCCTTTGGTTTTTTTTCACATTCATTAATAGCAAGTTTTAATAAATTAATATCAACATTATAAGTTTCATCACAATCAATAAAAATAGGTCTAGCCTTAAGATAACAAATAGGAACTACTGAAGCTATAAAAGTAAAAGATGAGGCTAAAACTATGTCATCTTGTTTCACCCCTGCCACCCTTAAAGCTAAATGCAAAGCAGCTGTAGCTGAATTTAAAGCCAAAGCATTCTCACTTTTAGTATATTCTTTTACACTTTGTTCAAAACGATCTACAAATTCACCCAAAGGAGCTATATAATTACTTTTAAAAACTTCCTCTATGTATTTTAATTCATTGCCACTCATATGAGGCGAAGAAAGAAAAAATCTCATTATTTGTCCTTTTATATAAAAGAAATATTGTATCAAATCAAATATATTCTAGCGAAAAAAATTGATAAAAAAGAAAAAATTTTTATAAGATTTTCATATTGATATTTTTCTTTTTGCAGGAACTCCTATAAAAACCCCTTTTTCATTTTCACTTTTAACTAAAGTTGCTCCACCACCTAAAATACTATTATCAGCCAAACTTAAATTAGGCAAAATACAAGAATTAATACCCAAAAAACAATTTTTTCCTATTTTAACATTTCCTGCACATTTAGCACCTACGCTTATATGAGTAAATTCTCCTATAACACACTCATGCTCAATTACACTTGCAGTGTTTAAAATAACACCTCTTTCTATCTTAGCCTTAGCATTAACTACTACATAAGGCATAATTAAAATTCCAGAATTTTCTTCTATATTTGCACTAGGACTTATAAAAGTATTTTTGTCAATAAGATTAACAATCTTAAAACCACTTGCTAAAACTTTTTTATAAATTTGCTTTCTAATAATATTATCTCCTATGGCTATAAAAAAATCATATTTAGGTAATTTAGGATGGAATTTCATTCCTTTAAAATCATCCAAAAAAATACATTCTTTATAACCTATATTTTTAGCTATATCTTGACAAACAAGTCCATGTCCACTTGCACCATAAATATAAATTTTTTCAGTTTTTGCCATTAAATTTCTCTGTTGTAACATAACCTTTTTTATTTACCCCGCTTCGCTTTAAAACTTTTAAAACCGTTAAAAACATAATTTTTAAATCAAACCAAAAAGAAATATGTTCTACATAATAAACATCAAGTTCAAATTTTTTATACCAAGAAATAGCATTTCTCCCATTTACCTGAGCCCATCCTGTTATACCTGGACGCACCTTATGACGCATTTTTTGCTCTTTAGTATAAAGAGTTAAATATTCGACTAAAAGAGGTCTAGGACCTACAAAACTCATATCGCCTCTTAAAATATTAAAAAGCTGTAAAAGTTCATCCAAGCTTAAATTTCTAATAATTTTCCCAAGAGTTTTTAAACGCAACTCATCACTTAAAAGTTGGTTATTTTCATCTTTTTCATCACTCATAGTTTTAAATTTATAAATCTTAAAAATTTTCTCATTTAAACCAGGTCGTTCCTGAGTAAAGACCACCGCCCCTTGAGTAATTTTTAAAAGTAAAGCAATCAATAAAATAATAGGAGAAAAAAGTATTAAAAAAACCAAAGCTAAAATAAAATCAAAAATTCTTTTCATAAATTTTTCATACATTTTTTACCTCTTCATCATAAAGTGCTAAGTATTCTTGTGCAATTACATTTTCATCATATTTTAAAGCATCTTTAGCAGCATTTTTGGCTAAATTAAATCTTAATGTTTCATCCTCTAATAAAAGTACAATTTTATCAATTAAATCTTGAGTATCTTTTGTTTTAACCCAAAGTCCATCATAAGCATTAGAAATTACTTCTACACAACCCTCACAATCACTTACTATTATAGCCTTAGCACAAGCTTTTGCTTCTAAAACACTTACAGGAAAACCCTCTTTATAACTTGGTAAAACAAAAATATCACAATTATGTAAAAAATTTATTACATCGTCTTTAAAACCTAAATAATACACATTACCTGAAGTTAAAAATTCCAAACTTGCACAAGAAGGATTATCATCTCTTTGACCTATTAATACAAAATTAGCCCTATCTTTTAACATTTTAGCACTTTGATAAAATTCTTTCACACCCTTATGCCATAAAGTCCTTGCAATCATAAGTACAATAGGCTTTTTATCTATATCAAACTGTTTCCAAAATAATTGTTTTTGCTCTTGTCCTATATAAAGAGGAAAAAATTTTTTTAGATTAATTCCCACTGATTTTATTATGCAAATTTTACTCTCATCAAGTCCTAAATTTTGCATAAATTTTGCATTACTTTCATTAACAAAAATAAATTTAGAGGCTATTTTAAAACTAATTTTATAAAGCATATTAACCACAAAACATATTAATCTTGATTTTATATTTCTTTCTATATAAAAAGATCCTAAACCTTCTACAAGAGCAAAACGATAAGGAATTTTAGCCCATTTTGCCGCTAAAATTCCAAAAGTATTGCTTTTATGCGCTGCACTTTGAATAAAATCTAAATTTAATTTTTGCAAAATCTTAACAAGATGAAAAAAATTCTTTAAAACCACTAAAGGATTCAAACTTGATCTTTTAAGCTCATAAATCACCAAATTTAAACCGAGTTCTTTAAGTTTTTGCGTGTATTCATCTTGCGGAACTATGATAAAAACTTCATCTCCTCTAGCTTTTAAAGCTTTAATAATAGGCATTCTAAAATGATAAATACTTGATCCTACGTGCGATAAAAAACCTATTCTCATTTTTATCCTTAAATTTTAAGTTTAAAAACTTTAGCATCTTTAGAATTAAGAACTAAATCAAATAAATTTTTATCATAATTTCCTAGAAAAAACATTTGCACATAAGCACTATTAAACATAAGCTTATCCATTAAAATAAACTGAGTATATCTTGTGGCATTATCCTTAAAATAAAAAATATAAAATTGGGCTTTATCATCAATTGGAGTAATTTTATACTCACCTTGTTTAATAGAATTAATTTCTATAATACTGTTGATTGAAATCACGCTATCACCTATTTTAAAACTGCTAAAATCATCACTTAAAATCGCTCCGTTACTTAGATAAATTTCACCATTTTTAATATCAATAGTATAAGCAGTACTAAAAGTAAAAGGTTTATCCAAAACACCTGTATTTAAATTAATCAAAGAAAAACTCGCCACAGTAGAAAAAATCAAAGACATTCTAGCGGGCATATAAAGATAAACATCACGAGTTTTTGGAGTATGAATTTCAAATCCAGGTTTAGATAAAGAAGCTAAAAATAAATCTACATTGCTTTGATTATAATCTTTCATCATAGCTTTTAAAATATCTATTTTTAAAATATCATGTCCTAAAGCATAAAAACTTTTTTCCGTATACTCAACACTAAGTCTTGCCATATTAGCAGCAGCTTGCTGATCTTTACTTAAAACAAAAGATGGGAAAAAATTATCTTTACCCAAATGCTTTCCTCCATCTACTAAAGTTTTTACATCGCTATAATAACGCACAGGATAACCATAATCCCACCAAGTTACTACATAATCTTCTCTATCAGCTATATTTTTTAATTGACTTAATAATAAAACCTCTTTTTGAGAGAAAACAGTTGGAGCTTTATAATTGTAAATATGAATCAATATAGGAATTAAAGCCACAACAGCAATAAAAATACAAATATTTAAAGCTGATTGATGATATTTTTTAAATACTATATTTTTTAATTCACTCAATAAAAAACCAAAACCTAAAGCCATTATAGGCACAGCATATATAGTAAATCTTAATCCACTTTTTAAAGCTAAAAATCCAAGAAAAAGCATAGGTAAAGCCATTATAATACTTTTACGTTCTTTCATTAATAAAACAAAACCCAACAAAGAAAACACAAAAACGATTTGACTACCGCTAATTCTTTTCATAAATTCACTCAAATCTACATTTTCAACCTCTTGTATGGTTTGATTAACATTAAAATACATAAATCCTTGAGTCAAACCTACACTCTCATCACTTCTAAAAATATAAAATTTAAGCTGATACAATATAGGATCTACTCCTCCACTTAAAATCAAAAATACCAAAGTTAAAAATCCCAAAATACCTATGGTTAAAAAATTTAAACGTTTTTGTTCTAAAACAAACAAAACAAAACATATCGTTATAATAGCACTTTGATAAAACCATGCTATCTTAGAAAGTGTAAAAGAAGATAAAATAAGAGCTAAATAAAAAATCTTTTCACGCCTATGAAAAATCAAAGTATAAATAAAAAAAAGACCAATTAATGCAACATTTAAAGTATAACTTGAAGGATACCACCAAAGATACACTTCTACAAATAAAGGTAACATAATTAAAGAAAAAAGATCTTTTTTTAAAATAATTCTTATCATAAAAAATACAATAAACATAGGCAAAACAATCACAAGCATATCAGTATCATAATATCCACTCATAGTGCGATTATAATAACTATTTGCTATACTTGCTAAAAGAGCAGCAATAAAACCCATTAAAGGTCGCTTATATTCATGAGCTATTAAAATGATAGGAATAACCACCAAAGAAGATAAAAAAACACTCATATACAAAATAATACTTTCAAATGAAAAAGGTAGTATTTTATAAAACCAATAAGTAAGAGTAGATAAAGAAGAACCATAATAGCTCAAATCATTAGGCTGATGAAAACCTGCTATCATATCTCTTGCACCTTCAGCAAAAGCATAGCCATCATTTGAAATAATCATTAATTGATTATTAAAAAAATACTCATCAAATTCACTCGCCCACCAAATCCAATAAAGCCTACAAATCACACTAAAAACATAAGTAAATAAGATCGTTAAACCTAAAAGTAAGTATGGATTTTTTAAATATTCTCTTTTTAACATTTTTTACCCTAATAAATATTTCAAAGCATCACGTGCAATCTTCACTTTATCAAAAGCTAAAGCTCTATTTTTAGCTTTATTTTTATACGCTTGCCTTAAATTATCATCCTCTAGCATGATTTTTAAACCATTAAACATAGAATTTTCATTATCAACTTCAACTAAAAGTCCAAATTCATCATTACCAAAAAGTTCTCTTGCCCCACTTTTATGATCAGTGCAAACTACAGCACATCCACAAGCAAGGCTCTCAATTAAAACATTTGAAAAGCCTTCGAACACTGAAGCAAAAGCAAAAAATTCACACCTAGACATATATTTATAAGGATTATTATCAAAACCCAAAAGCAAAACTTTATTTTGCAAATTTAATCCTTTAATTAAAGCTAAAAGTTCATGTTTTAATACACCTTCGCCTAAAATTACAAGCTTTAAGTCAGTTTTTAATCTAGCATAAGCACGAATTAACAAAGCATGATTTTTCCCTTCATCAAGTCTACCTACACTTAAAATAAATTTATCTTCTAAGGAGATTTTTTCAAGGGATTTTTGTTCTATATTTTCTAAATCAATAGCATTATATAAAATTTCACATTTTTGAGAAGGTATGTTAAAATTTTGGATTAAATCTTTTAAATTTCCTTGAGAATTAGCTAAAATCAAATTTGCTCTTGGATAAAGTAAAGAAATTAACAATTTATTTATTAAAGCATTAAGATTATTTTTTGCATACATAACACTTGGAGTCGTGCATTCATTGATCACAAGACGTGTTTTATTTCCTAAAATTTTCGCTATTAAAGCTACATAATTGGGACGATTTAAAAAAACAAATTCTGTATCAATGCATAATTGTTTACAAATTGTTTTATATTTTAAAGCTAAAAAAGGTAATTTTAAAAATTTTAAAATAGGATTTTCATTGGGTTTTGAATATTCTAAAAAATGAATTTTACACTCAGGAATTTCATAAGAGATTTTATCATTCATTAAAATCAAATGCACTTCAAACTTCAAACTCAAAATAGGTAACAAAGTTGCCACAACCCTTTCAGCTCCACCACTTCCTAAAGAATAAATAAAAATTGCTAGTTTTTGCATAAAGCCACCCGAATTTTTGATAATTTTACAATCCACTTACTTGGAATTATACTTAAAATGAGTAATATCAAAGCAGGAGTATTTATTTTTATACTCAAACTTTTAAATAAACATTGATATAATTTTTTATAATTTTGAGCAAGTTTTGCATAGTATGCTGCCATTTTATAATGCCTAGCACAAACTTTTTTATAATCCTTATCTTTACTCACTTTAAATTCATTTTCTAAAATTTTAGCAAGCTCTAAATAACCTAAATACACCCTATAAGCGTGTTTATTTGATCCTAAAGTCACACTATCTTTTCTAAAAATACGATAAATTCTCAAAGCTTTATGAATGTAAAAACTTTTTTCTTGATATAAATTCACCCAAAGAGTAACTTCATTTCCATAAAATTCCTCATTAAAGCGTTTATTGTCTAATAAGGTTTTTTTAAAAATAGAAAAAAATTCTCCATGAAATTTCTCCATTAAAAAATCTTTTTTTGAAATTTCACTATCTTGATTTAAACCTTTTCCGCTAAACTCATTGCTTAAAATACCTTCTTTTTCTATCAAACAATTTCCAAAAACATGAGCATAACCTTCATCAATTTTTTGCATTAAAACACTTAAAGCATGAGGTAAAAGCTCATCATCATCATCTAAAAAACTTACAAATTCACCTCTAGCTTTATCTAAACCATTATTTTTATTGCCATTTGGTCCTTGTTTATAAGTTTCATTTAAAAAATATTTGATACGCTGATCATCTTTTTGTAAAGCTTTAATCACGCTTTGAGTATTATCATTAGAATTATCATCACTTACAATAATTTCTAAATCTTTAAAATCTTGATTTTGAATACTTTCAAGTGCCTTTTTTAATAAAACTGAACGATTATAAGTAGGAACGATAATAGAAAGTTTAGGCATTTTTTACCTCATTTATAAGCTCAAGCCACTGATTTTTAATATTTAAAATTTCAAAATCTTTACATCGTTTTTTAGCATTTAATACTATTTTTTTTCTTAAATATTCATTTTTTAAAACAAATTCAATTTTTTTTGCCAAAGCTATTTCATCATCACAAGCAACCAAAAACCCATCATAATCATGCCTAATTAAATCCTTAGCTCCACTATAATAAGTACTTGAAATTCTACAAACTTCAAAATATAAACTTTCAATTAAAACGGTTGGCAAGCCCTCCATAAAAGAACAAAGACAAAGTATTTTTGCTCTTTCATAAAGAACTTGAACATTTTCAATATGACCTAAAAATTTAACTCTTATTTTTAAAGATTTTGCCTTATATTCAAGCTCTTGTTTTAATTGCCCATCTCCTACTACAATAAATTCACAACTTTCTTGCAAAATTTTATCTAAATGGGCTATAGCCTTTAAAAACATTGCAGGATTTTTATTTTGATCTAGGCGCCCGATAAATAAAACTAAATTTTCTTTTTTCAAATCAGAATCTAAAAAAACAGCATCGCTAAAATGGCAAGGATTAAGCAATACTCTTACATTTTTAACAAATTTTTCATAATATTTTTTATCATCATTTCCAAGCACAGTTAAAGCATCACAAAAAGGATAACTTATGCGTCTTAAAAAATACCAAATTTTAGATTTTAAATAAGCTTTATTACTATGTTCGCAAATAATTAAAGGAATTTTAAGCCCCAAACTCGCAACAATACAGGCAATATTTGTTGTATCTAAAAAAGAAATAAAAATATCGGCTTCGCTTTCTTTTAAAGCTTTTCTTAGGGCAAATATTTTTTTAAAACGACTAAAAATTTTATGATACAAGCTATCAAATCTAAATTGCTTCAAAGTAATAATTTTAATATTTTCTTCAAGCTTATAAAAAGAATTTTCTGGATGAAATTTAATAATACTTACTTCATGTTCTTTGCAAAATGCATTTGCTAAAGTTACCAAAACACGTTCAGCTCCACCAGAATTTAAAGTTGCTATAATAAAACTTATTTTCATCACTATTTCCCCTCTTTAAGTTCACCTTGATCCAAACAATAAATCCTATCACATTCTTTTATTGTCGAAAGACGGTGAGCGATAACTATCATAGTTTTATCTTTTGAAATTTTATAAAGCTCATCCATAATTTTTGCTTCACTTTGAATATCAAGTGCTGAAGTTGCTTCATCAAGGACCAAAATTTCAGGTTTTAAATACAAAGCCCTTGCTATAGCAATGCGTTGTTTTTGTCCCCCACTTAAATTATTACCCCCATCACCTACTTTAGTATATACCCCTTGTTCTAGACTTTTGATAAAATCTTCTAAATTAGCTTGTTTAATAACCTCATAAAGTCTTTTTTCATCAATTTTATCTCCAAAAGTAATATTTTTAGCAATACTATCATTAAAAAGATAAATATTTTGAGGAATATAACCTATTTTTTGACGATAATTTTTAACATTTTTTGCACTTAATTCTTGATCATCAATGAAAATTTGTCCTTCTTTAGGTTTTAAAAGTCCAATAATAAGATCTACTAAAGTACTTTTTCCACAGCCACTTTCTCCAACAAAAGCAATTTTTTCACCTTTTTTAATCTTTAAATTTAAATTTTTAAATAAATATTTTTTACCCTCATAAGCAAAACTAAGATTATCAATTTTTAACTCTTTATTAAAATCAATCTTTTCTTCCCCTAAATTTTCTTCTTCTTGTTGCAAATTTTGATAAATAATATTTAAAGAAGGATAATAATACAATAAATCATGATAACTTGTAATAATGCGATTAGCACTTGGCATTAAACGATAAAGAGCTAAAACAAAAATAGAAATTGTAGATAAAATTCCAGAAATATCACCCTCATTTTTTAAAACCAAAAAAACCACAATAAAAACCAAAACACAAAAGCCCATGCCTTCAAGATAAATCCTAGGAATAGCTCCTATACTTTCATTAATAATATTTGCCCTAGAAAAAACTTCACTTTGTTTTTTAAAAAGGCTTAACACTCCTTCTTCTTTGGTTTTAAGTTTAATAAATTTAAAATTATTCAAATTAGTATTTAAAATTTCAAAAAAATTTTTCATAGATTCTTCACGTTTATTTCCAGCTTTTTTAATAATAGGACTTAAAATTTTAACTAAAATAAAAGCATTAAATATCATAAACACACTCAACAATAAAGTGATCTTATAATTAACAAAAAGCATTAAAGAATAAAGTAAAAATACTACAAAAATTTCACTCATTAATAATAAAAAGGATGAAATCATAGTACTTAGATTATAAACCTCACCTGTTATAGATTTTAAAACTTCAGATTGATTTTTTGCACTAAATTTTTCATAATTAATGTTTAAAAATCTAGAAAAAACCTTATAAGCTATAACATGATAACGCCCTTTAGAAAATTTTGCCAAAAGATAAAAATAATAAGCATTTAATAAAGATCTAAAAAGGTAAAAGATAATCAATCCTATACCAAAATAAACAACAATTTCAAAAATAGGGATATTTAAATACTCTTTTATCCTAATAAGATAATCATTTTTATCAAAATAAGAAAAATCACTCGCTAAAGCAATAAAAGGCATTACCAAAGAAATTGAAAAAGTTTCTATAAAAGAAATAAATACTGAAAAAATAAGTAAAAAAAATAAAAATTTTTTATCCTCTTTATTTAAAATAAAAAAAAGTTTTCTTAACACTGTTTTTCCCATTCAAAAGCAGACTTACAAATAAGCTCTAAATCATCATATTTTGGCTGCCAAGAAGTAAGACTTCTTATTTTACTTGCATCAGCAATCAATACACTAGGATCTCCAGCGCGACGTGGGGCAAACTCAACTTTAAAATCAACCCCACTAACCTTTTTCATAGTCTCAATAACTTCTTTCACACTAAAACCATGTCCATAAGCTACATTAAAAATATTACTTTCATGATCTTTTAAATATTCTAAAGCTGCTAAATGTGCACTAGAAATATCATCAACATGAATAAAATCTCTAATACAAGTACCATCTTTTGTATCGTAATCATTTCCAAAAATAAAAATTTTATCTCGTTTTTTCGCAGCACATTCAGCTGCAACTTTTATAAGCAAGGTTGCCTTTTCATAACGTTGACCTAATTTATAATCCATACAAGCACCTGCAACATTAAAATATCTTAAAATACAATATTTAAACTCAGGATGTGCCATGCTTGCATCGCGTAAAATATCTTCACTCATTAACTTACTACGCCCATAAGGATTAATAGGCATCAAAGCACTTGTTTCACTTACAACAGAACTTTGAGGCTCTCCATAAGTAGCTGCTGTTGAAGAAAATATAAAATTCTTCACCCCTGTTTGTATACAAGTTTGTATTAAATTACTTGTATTTGCAGTATTATTCATATAATATTTTAAAGGATTTTGCATGCTCTCAAAAACTTCGATACTAGCAGCAAAATGAACAACAGTGTCAAATTTTTCCCTTTCAAAAAGAGTTTTTATACTTTTAAAATCACTTAAATCTTGTTCAAAAAAATCAAAATGACGTATACTTTTTAAATCCTCTATTGCAATTTTAGATCCTTTAGAAAGATTATCTAAAACACTAATTTCATAATCGGTTTTTAAAAACTGCCTTAAAGTATGAGAACCAATATAACCTGCACCACCGCTAATAAGAATTTTCATTAATCTTTCCTTATCTTAAAATTTAGACTAAAAGAAATTTTAATATATTTTTTTTAATATTCAAGATTGAAAATTTAAGATTTCAGTCTCACAAGCCTCAATAAAAATTTCCATATAAGACCTATTTGCCTTTTTTAAACGTAAATAATCACACATACAAGTAAGAAAATAAATATAATCTTCTTGATTCACATTAGATTTAATCAATTCATACTTTAAAAAAAGCATATAAGTGTTTAAAACATCGCTTTCACAATATTCATGAATTTTTTCAAGTTTATCTTGATAAAAAAGTTCCATCACCGCATCCCCATGTATATCATATTTTCCTGGTAAACCTGCCATAGAACATATAAGATCAAGTTTAATTCCACGCCCATTTACCCCCAAAGATTCATACAAATCACAATGTTTAAGTTCTGAAAATCTTGTTTTATAATTATTCCATTTATCACTTTGCGTATCAAGATAAGTAGCTGCTTTAATATTATATTTTAAAGCTCTTAAAACAAGTACAGGCATATCGAAATTTTTACCATTAAAGCTCACTAATTTTGGTTCATATTTTTCAATAAAATTAAAAAAACTAGCAATCATTTCTTTTTCGCTATTTCCCTCAATTTTATTGACTTTTATAAATTTTCCAAAACTATCGCTTAAAACCGCACAAATGCTAATAATTTTATGATAAGGTAAAGGCAAAAACTCATTCCCGCTTTGTTCTTTTTGCCATTTTAATGCTTGTAAACTTACTTCTAAATCACTTCCTTGAAAATTTAAAGTTTTACGAATAAGATCAGCATCAGGTACACTTTCACAATCAAAAACACAAATATAATCTTTATTTTTTATCATTTTTTAACCTTTTTTTAAATAATTTTGCTAAAATCATATCAGAAATTTTCAATAATTAGGTTCTTTCATGAAAATAGCAATCGTTCGTTTATCAGCGCTTGGAGATATTATACAAAGTGCAGCAGTTTTACAATTTATCAAAAAGTTCAAAAAAGATATAGAAATTCATTGGTTTGTAGATATCAAATTTGAAGGCATACTTAAAAATCATCCCTTAATAGATAAACTTTATGCTTTACCTTTAAAAGATAAAAAAATACTTAAAAGTCTCAAAATTCTTTTAAATGCAAGAAAAAACCATTATGATGCTGTTATGGATTTACAAGGACTCATAAAATCTTCTATTGTAAGTAGAATTTTAAGTAAAAATAATTTTGGCTTTGATAAAGCAAGTTTAAAAGAAAGTTTTGCACATAATTTTTATAATCAAAAGCTCAGCATTGATTACAATGAAAATGTTTTTGTGAGATATTTAAGTCTTGCTTCTTTTATGCTTAATACAGACTTTAGTGCTAAAGATTTAGCCTTTAAACAAGATGTTTTTAAAATTAATAATAATTTAAAAGAAGCCTTAAATGAAAAATTACAACTTGATAAAAATAAGCAAAATATACTCATACATGTAGGTTCAAGCGTAGAAAATAAAATTTATCCAAAAACCAAACTTGCTATATTATGCAAACTTTTAATCAATGAATTCCAAAAAGCAAAAATTTGGCTAGCTTGGGGTAATACAAAAGAACATAATTTTGCCAAAGAAGTTTTAAATCTTAGTGGTATTGATGAAATTCATATAAGCTTAGCACCCAAATTCAACCTTGAAGAACTTATGGCTTTTACTAAAATGATGAACTTGATCATAGGAAATGATAGCGGACCAACACACTTAGCTTTTGCTTTAAACAAACCTTCTATTACTATTTTTGGTGCTACACCTAGCCATAGGAATGCTTTTAAAACTAATATTAATAAAATTATTGATGCGGGTAAAAAGATCCAAGATGCTAAACACATTGATAAAAGTGATTTTTGCATCACACTTATAGAAGAAGAAGATATCTTTAAACTCGCTAAAAGCCTGCTTAATGAAAAATAAAGATAATTTATACCTTAGTCTTTATTTCATTTTAAAATTTTTTATTATTTTTATGCCTCATTTCATATTAAATTTTTTAGCCTTAATCACTGCAAGAATTACTTTTTATCTTAATAAAAAACACCGTAAAATTATTGATACTAATTTACAAATTTGCTTTCCCGCTTATGATAAAAAAAAACGCGATAAAATTGCTCTAAAAATCTATAAAAATTTTGCCCAACTTGGTATTGACTGCTTAAAAAATCAAAATACTACAAAAGAAAAAATACTCAATAAGGTTCAATTTATCAATGAAAACTTTTTAACGCAAGCTTTAGCAAATAAGCGTCCTATCATTTTTACTACAGCACATTATGGAAATTGGGAAATTTTAAGTCTTGCTTATGCGGCAAAATATGGACCTATATCTATAGTAGGGAAAAAACTAAAAAGTGAAGTTATGTATAAAATTTTAAGCCAAAATCGCACTCAATTTAATATACAACTTATTGATAAAAAAGGCGGCTTAAAACAAATGCTAAGTGCTTTAAAGCGAGGAAGATCTTTAGGATTGCTAACCGATCAAGATTGCACAGACAATGAAAGCATAAAAATCAGTTTTTTCAACAAAGAAGTAAATTATCAAATGGGTGCAAGCTTTATAGCACAAAAAAGTGATGCTCTAATCATTCCTGTTTATGTTTATAAAAATAAATTCAATCAATTTTGTATAGAATTTTTCAAACCCAAAGATCCAAGAAATACTACCCTAGAAGAACTTACACTTTATCAAGCACAAACTTGTGAAGCAATGATTAAAAAAAGACCTTGGGAGTATTTTTTCTTTCATAGACGCTTTGCTAGTTATAGTGAAGAATTATATAAATAAAACAAATTTTTTATGTTTTTAATCTTTTTAGGATGTCTTATCAAATAATATAAACAATGTTTTAATAAATATAATTTATTTGGATGAGCCATTTTGACTAGTTTAACTATGTTTAATGGATCTATTTTTAAATTAATTTTTAATAAATTACAATGCCAAGCAAGAGAATTGATAAAAAAACAATCATATTTATATTGCTTATTCTTTAAATAAGAATTATAAAAATTATTAATAATAATACCAGATCTAACTATACAATAACAATGATAATATTTTTTTAATAAATCACTGTCATTAAAATAACAACTTATTTCTTCTAAATATTTAGGCATTTTGCATTTTTTATCAATATTTTTAGAACTTGAAGAATCCTTTCTTACCCTATAAACAAGCAATGTTTCATTTAAAAATAAAATTTTATTAGCCATTGCAAAAAGTATGATTCCAAAATCATTATCTTCATTGTATATACCATGAGTAAAACGAAGATTGTATTGGTTTAAAATATGAGATTTAAAACTCCCTTGCCAAGTAAACACAAATGAATATTTATTGCAATCAATTATTGCGTCTAAAGCATAATTATAATTACTTTTTGGTATATTATTTGGTATTTCAAAATAATGATTCTTATCTATTTTATTTTCATTTTGAATATATCTACAAAGATTGTGCGCGCAAATATCTAAATCTTTATCTAACATTTCTTTTGCACAAAGTTTAATGCAATCTTTTAAAAAATAATCATCAGAATCTAAAAAATGTATTATACAATCAGGCAATTCTTGAATGATAAAATCATTGATATTTTCTATTTTTGTTTTGATATATCTTTCTTCAATTAAAGTAAAATTAGATTTAATATACTCTTTTTTTATTATTTTTGTATTTTTTTCAAAACTATGTGTTGAAGTAAAAGAAAGTATATCTTGTTCTTCTTCAAAAAAAGATCTTAATTTAGTTCCTTTAAGAAATTCTAATCCCATATTTCTTGCTGAAGATTGCCCTCCATTTTCCTTGGAAATCAAAAATATTCTTTCATCTTTTCTTAAATATTGAAGTGCTATATCTAAACTCTTATCCGTACTTCCATCATCTATTAAGATAATATCTAAATTAGCATAACTTTGATTTACAACACTATCTAAACATTCTTTTAAATAAGACTCAACATTATAAATAGGTATGATAATAGAAATTAAAGGATTGTTCATATATACTTTCTTTTTTATTTTTTAAATTATACACAAATAAAGATATAAAATTATGAAATTAAGAAAAAACTTCATCAACTTATTGCTTGTATTTATACCTATTAGTTCATTAAGAAAAAAAATAAGACATAATTTAAATAATAAACTTATTAGCTTGGAAAAAATAAATTCCAAACTTCCAAAAAATATTCTCAATCAAATACAAAATCATACTAACGAATATTTTTACAAGATTAATAAAAATATTTATGGGGGGGAATAAGGGTTTTTTTGACTTTGATCCTAAAGCTAAAGACATTAAATCTCCACTTAATCCTTGGGCTTTTATTAGAGTAAAAAATGAAGCTATTACTTTAAGAGCATCCTTAGAAAGTATATTACCTGCTATACAAAGAGGAGTTATAGGATATAATGATTGTGATGATGGGAGTGAAGAAATTATTTTAGAATTTTGTAAACAATATCCTTCTTTTATACCCATTAAATACCCTTATGAAATTCAAATCCAAAATCAGAAGAAAATAAATTATATCATTATTATAATTATGTAGCTTCTTTTATACCTCAAGGAGAATGGCTTATTAAAAAATAGATGTAGATCATATTTATGATGCTCAAAAATTATATAAAAGTTTTTATATACCTAAGAAGGACAATGATGTGGTTAGTTATGCAAGAATAAACATTGCAATTGATAATTAAAAAGTGTATATAACACCTCATTATTTTATAGATGTTATAGACCATTGATTATTAAAAAAAGATGAATGTATAATTTGGGAAGAAGTTGCACTTGATAGCGACAATCCTGATTGGAATGAGATAAAAAATAAAACACAAGTTAATAATTATTGTTCATATGAAATACTAAAATTTCAAAATAAAGATGTTTACCACACAGAATTAAATAATTATCACTTTCCTTTTGCAAAACATAGGAGATTAAATTTACAAAATAACTGGCTTAGCATCGATCAATTTATAAACAAATATCCAAAACTCTTACAAACAAGAATAAATAAAAACATGCTAAATGAAGATAAAATCATAAATATATATCATCAGTTTCATTTTTAAATATTAATGTGTCTAAACTTTATCATAAGCTGTTTTAAATAAAACCATTGCCTTATTTTATAAATTCTTTGTTGATTTTTATATCTTAATTTATAAAATAATTTATATAAAATATAATTTTTCTTTCTATAAAAATCTATTTGCTTTCCCGTATTTGCGATATACATTTTGCACAATATACTTTTTGAAAAAATATAGGTAACATTATTTAACACATGATGGTTTAAATAATTTAATATAATTGAAATTATCATTTTTTCATCATCAATACCTTGCTTAATTAATTTTAAATCTTTACTTTGTGTAATACTAGTATCATTACGCATATAATTATAAATTATCTTAGAACTAGTAATAATATGCTTAGAATTTAAAACAATAAAATAATACATTAATGCATCCTCTGCCATATTTAACTTACAATGACAATAGGATTTTAACATATTAAAGCTTGTTCATAAGTGCGCTTACTAATTAATTTTGAACAAATATTCCATAAATATGATATATTTCCAACAAGCGCATATTTTATGTATTCCTCATGAGTTAAAAAAAGATCTTTTAATGGTTTTTCTTGTAATTTATTATCAAATTTAAGATTAAACCATATAAAATCAAAATTTTTATCAAAATATAAAGAACATATTTTACAAGCATCAAGCTCTAAATAATCATCAGGATCTAAAAACATAATATAAGGGGAACTAGCTGCTTTTACTCCTTCATATCTTGCTCTTAAAAGTTTTAAATTTTCATGATTGTGAATAATTTTAATCCTAGAATCTTGTTTAGCATATTCTTTAGCTATAGCTATACTTTTATCTTCTCCACAATCATCAACCACAATAATTTCTATATCTTTAAAGGTTTGATTTATACAAGTATGTAAAGCTCTAGCTATATATTTTTCTACATTATAAGTTGGAAGTATAATTGAGATTTTACTCATCTTTTATCCTAAAAATTTTTTTAGGATGACGTACATACATTCTTATATTTCTATATAATTTATAAAAATATAAATTTTTAATAAAGAATTTAATTTCTTTATTTAAATTTAAAGGATCCTTATCAATTTTAATATCAAAATACGGCATACAATAAATTTTAACACTTTTTTTAAGAAATGCATCATTAATGCTTTTGTTAAAATTTTGTATTCGTTTTGCAATAACAATATCACAATATATTTTAAAATATTCTCTAAGTTTTATATAATCATTAAAGTATTTTCTTAAAGGATTTAAATATTTTGGCAAAATATTAGGCATTTTCTTATTATAAAAATTAGTTATAGATCCTTGTCTAATTCTATAAATCAATAAAGATTGTTTAATATAAAATATTTTGCTGGCTAAACAAAATAAAATAGTTCCAAAGTCATGATCTTCATGATATATACCATGAGTAAAACGAAGATTGTATTGGTTTAAAATATGAGATTTAAAACTCCCTTGCCAAGTAAAATAAAAATGCAAAAAATGATTTTCTTTTAATAAATTCAAAGCTTTATCAAAAAACACTTTATGGCTTTTTTGTAATAAATCAGTACAAGGATTATTTACAAAATCACATTTTTCTTCATTATATTCACTAAATCCATGCGCGCAAATATCTAAATCTTTATCTAACATTTCTTTTGCACAAAGTTTAATGCAATCTTTTAAAAAATAATCATCAGAATCTAAAAAATGTATTATACAATCAGGCAATTCTTGAATGATAAAATCATTGATATTTTCTATTTTTGTTTTGATATATCTTTCTTCAATTAAAGTAAAATTAGATTTAATATACTCTTTTTTTATTATTTTTGTATTTTTTTCAAAACTATGTGTTGAAGTAAAAGAAAGTATATCTTGTTCTTCTTCAAAAAAAGATCTTAATTTAGTTCCTTTAAGAAATTCTAATCCCATATTTCTTGCTGAAGACAAACCTCCATTTTCCTTGGAAATCAAAAATATTCTTTCATCTTTTCTTAAATATTGAAGTGCTATATCTAAACTCTTATCCGTACTTCCATCATCTATTAAGATAATATCTAAATTAGCATAACTTTGATTTACAACACTATCTAAACATTCTTTTAAATAAGACTCAACATTATAAATAGGTATGATAATAGAAATTAAAGGATTGTTCATATATACTTTTATATTTTAATTTTATTTTAAATCTAAATTGTAATAAAAAAAGGCTTAACATGGATTTAAAAAAAATAAGCGTAGTGATAATAGTTAAAAATGCGCAAAATACCTTAGCACAATGTTTAAATTCTATAAAAGATTTTGGCGAAATCATACTACTTGATAATCAAAGCACGGATAATACTTTAAAAATTGCAACAAATTTTCAAAAACAATTTAATAATTTAAAAATATATAAAAGTGAATTTATAGGTTTTGGAACATTAAAAAATTTAGCCATTTCTTATACAAGCAATGATTGGATTTTCAATATAGACTCAGATGAAATTTTAGAAAAAACAACCTTAGAAGAATTAAAAACTATTAAACTCCAACCTAATGATATTTTAAGTTTTCCTAGAAAAAATTTATACAATAACAAATGGATAAAAGCTTGTGGATGGTGGCCTGATAGAGTTTTAAGAATTTTTAATAAACATCATACTTTATTTAATGACAATTTAGTTCATGAAAGTTTAATCCTAAAAAAAGACAGCAATAAAATTGCGTTAAATAATGCTATTTTACACTATGCTTTTAACAATATAGAAAATTTATTAGATAAACTTCAAAGATACTCTAGCCTTTGGGCCAAAGAAAATATTCACAAAGAAAGTGGAATTTTAAAAGCTTTTATAAGAGGATTTTGGACATTTTTTAGAAATTATTTTTTTAAAAAAGGAATTTTTTATGGATATAAAGGTTTTATCATAAGCACTTGCAATGGACTTGGCACTTTTTTTAAATATATGAAATTATATGAATTAAAAACAAATAAAGCAAAAACTTGTTCTTTAATCATAACCACATATAACCAAAAAGAAAGATTAGCTCTTGTTCTAGATAGTGTTAAAAATTTATCTCCTTTACCCAATGAAGTTTTAATAGCAGATGATGGAAGCAAAAAAGACACTGCAAAGCTTATACAAAAATATCAAAAAAATTTTCCTTGTATATTAAAACATGTTTGGCAAGAAGATCAAGGCTTTCGTGCTGCTGCTAGTAGAAACAAGGCTATAAAAATATCAAATAGTGAGTATATTATTTTAATAGATGGTGATATGATTTTAGATCAAAATTTCATCAAAGATCATTTAAAATTTTCATGTAAAAAAGTTATTTTACAAGGTTCAAGAATTATCTTAAATGAAAAAGAAAGTCAAGAACTTTTAAATAAAAATAATTTTGCTTTGGCTTTTGATAAAAAAACCTTAAAAAATATAAGAAATATTTTTTTAGCAAAACTAATTTACAAGTATTCTAAAATTGATAAAAGTTTTTTTAAAAAATCTTCTTTAATCAAAGCAAGCAAAACATGCAATATGAGTTTTTATAAAAGCGATTTTGAAGCTATCAATGGTTTTAATGAAAATTTTACTGGCTGGGGAAGAGAAGATAGCGAATTTGTAGCCAGATTTTTATTTAATAATGGAATTTTTAAAAGATTAAAATTTAATGCTTTAGCTTATCATATTTATCATAAAGAAAATTCCAAAAATATGCTTGAAATTAACCATGAAATTTACTTAAACACACTAAGAAATAAAAACATAAATTGGAATATATCATGAAAATAATGCTTTTAATAGGCGATATTACCACGGGGGGGGGTGCTGAAAGAGTCGTTGTAAATTTAGCAAATGCTTTAAAAGAAGCCGGTCATGAAATACATATACTTAGCTTTTACAAAAAAAATAAAACTATAGCTTATAATTTAAATGAAAACATAAGGGTAAATTTCTTACATCAAAAATCCCAAAAACAAGTAAAAAATATTTTTTTTAAACTTTATTATAAACATTATGAAAGCTATATTTTAAAACAAAAATATAAAAATATTGACATTATGATTTATAACAACTGCTCTCATTTTCCATTTTTTAAAAATAAAAACACTAAATACATTAATTTAATACATTTAAATTTTAAAAAATATAAAAAAAGAAATAATTTTTTTGATCACTTAGTAATACTTTCTGATAAACAAATTGATAAATGGAAAAAATATCATAAAAACATACATGTAATACCTAATTTTATCCCTTTTATATCTCAAAAAGAAAGTAATTATAAACAAAAAAATATCCTAAGCATAGGAAGAATGGTTTGTAATGATGAAAAAGGTTTTTTAAGACTTATTGAAATTTGGAAATTGATACATAAAAAATATCAAGATTGGACCTTAACTCTAGTAGGAGAAGGAGAATTAAAATATTTAATTCAAGAAAAAATCAAAGAAAATCATCTTAAAAATATTATTTTAAAACCATTTACTAAAGAAATAGAACAAGAGTATTTAAACGCTAGTATTTATCTTATGTGTAGTTATTATGAAGGCTTTCCCATGGTTTTAATAGAGGCTAGCTCCTATGCCCTTCCTTTACTTGCCTTTGATATACATACAGGTCCAAAAGATATCATAGAAGATCAAAAAAGTGGATTTTTAATTCAAGATGGAAATTTAAAAGATTTTGCTCAAAAATTATGCATCTTAATGGACAATGAAAATTTAAGAAAAACCATGGGAAAAAAAGCTAAAGAAAAAATAAAAAAAGAATTTAGCAAAGAAGTAATCATGCAAAAATGGGAAAAACTCTTTACAAATTTGAATACTTTTTAAAATGATAAATAATCTTTAAAGCTTTCAAATAAACACTAAAAAAATTTTTATTATAAGCTCTAGCATATAAAACTGCAACTCCTAGTATACAACAAACTCCGAAAATATCATTTTGTATACTTTTTGCTTTTTGTATATATTTTTGATCATGAGATGTATTTTTGACTAAAAATTTAATCTTTAATAAATTACAACGCAAAGTTGCATTTAAAAGTTCATAACCTAAACCAGCACATAATAAATGATTTATTATTTTATTTTTATTTTCTAATAATTCTTTATTAAAAATAGGTGTTTTATAAGCAATATCCCACCAATAATCATTTATATTTTTACCATTATAATCAAAATAAGATTTTAAATATTTCCAAGGTTTTTCTCCATAATGAAGTATTTTAGGATTTTTTATACTTTGATTAAATTCATCTCTTGTATAATTTAATTTGTATTTATTTTCATCTTTGCAAACAACATAACAAAAGGCAATAACACTAAAATTATAAGAAAAATCTAATTTTACAAGATACTGAGATTGTATAGTAGCATTTAAAAGATCTTGATCAGCAGCTTTTATATAATAACACTTACTAGCTAAATTTTCACATTTTTTCTCTATATTTTGTTTTTTATATTCTTCTAAATTTATAAGTAAAAGACCAGAATTAAAATAATTTTCATTAAATTTAAAAATCATTTTTTTATTATCTTTTATATATTTTATTTTACTTTTCTTAGATCCAATATCCCCCACAGCACCTATAATTTTATCTTTTAAATCTATAGCAAAAAGTTCTCTTATATCGCACATACAAAGCATATCAGAATCTAAATATAAACACTTTTTAACACTATTATCAAAAATAGAGCTTAATTTAAGCCTATAATAAGGAATTTTTGAATTATGTGCAGCTCCAGAAAATGGAAATTTTGCAAAATCATGATCATCATATATATGAATAACAATCTCACATGAAAAAATTTTATTTAAATTATTTTGCAATTTCAAAAGCTTCTTTTGAGTAGAATTACTAACAAGATTACTTAAAATATGAAAAAAATATTTCTCATCTTTACAATTAGAATTTTGTTTTGTATTTAAAACTATACTTGTTATTAAAACAGCAGTATATTTTATGTAATTTTCATCAGCACTAAAAACTATATGATACATTAAAAACCAATATCTTATTAAAATAATAAACACTATTCATTTTTTTTAAATAATAAAGAATAATATCTAAATTAGCATAACTTTGATTTACAACACTATCTAAACATTCTTTTAAATAAGACTCAACATTATAAATAGGTATGATAATAGAAATTAAAGGATTGTTCATATATACTTTCTTTTTTATTTTTTAAATTATACACAAATAAAGATATAAAATTATGAAATTAAGAAAAAACTTCATCAACTTATTGCTTGTATTTATACCTATTAGTTCATTAAGAAAAAAAATAAGACATAATTTAAATAATAAACTTATTAGCTTGGAAAAAATAAATTCCAAACTTCCAAAAAATATTCTCAATCAAATACAAAATCATACTAACGAATATTTTTACAAGATTAATAAAAATATTTATGGGGGGGGAATAAGGGTTTTTTTGACTTTGATCCTAAAGCTAAAGACATTAAATCTCCACTTAATCCTTGGGCTTTTATTAGAGTAAAAAATGAAGCTATTACTTTAAGAGCATCCTTAGAAAGTATATTACCTGCTATACAAAGAGGAGTTATAGGATATAATGATTGTGATGATGGGAGTGAAGAAATTATTTTAGAATTTTGTAAACAATATCCTTCTTTTATACCCATTAAATACCCTTATGAAATTCAAATCCAAAATCAGAAGAAAATAAATTATATCATTATTATAATTATGTAGCTTCTTTTATACCTCAAGGAGAATGGCTTATTAAAAAATAGATGTAGATCATATTTATGATGCTCAAAAATTATATAAAAGTTTTTATATACCTAAGAAGGACAATGATGTGGTTAGTTATGCAAGAATAAACATTGCAATTGATAATTAAAAAGTGTATATAACACCTCATTATTTTATAGATGTTATAGACCATTGATTATTAAAAAAAGATGAATGTATAATTTGGGAAGAAGTTGCACTTGATAGCGACAATCCTGATTGGAATGAGATAAAAAATAAAACACAAGTTAATAATTATTGTTCATATGAAATACTAAAATTTCAAAATAAAGATGTTTACCACACAGAATTAAATAATTATCACTTTCCTTTTGCAAAACATAGGAGATTAAATTTACAAAATAACTGGCTTAGCATCGATCAATTTATAAACAAATATCCAAAACTCTTACAAACAAGAATAAATAAAAACATGCTAAATGAAGATAAAATCATAAATATATATCATCAGTTTCATTTTTAAATATTAATGTGTCTAAACTTTATCATAAGCTGTTTTAAATAAAACCATTGCCTTATTTTATAAATTCTTTGTTGATTTTTATATCTTAATTTATAAAATAATTTATATAAAATATAATTTTTCTTTCTATAAAAATCTATTTGCTTTCCCGTATTTGCGATATACATTTTGCACAATATACTTTTTGAAAAAATATAGGTAACATTATTTAACACATGATGGTTTAAATAATTTAATATAATTGAAATTATCATTTTTTCATCATCAATACCTTGCTTAATTAATTTTAAATCTTTACTTTGTGTAATACTAGTATCATTACGCATATAATTATAAATTATCTTAGAACTAGTAATAATATGCTTAGAATTTAAAACAATAAAATAATACATTAATGCATCCTCTGCCATATTTAACTTACAATGACAATAGGATTTTAACATATTAAAGCTTGTTCATAAGTGCGCTTACTAATTAATTTTGAACAAATATTCCATAAATATGATATATTTCCAACAAGCGCATATTTTATGTATTCCTCATGAGTTAAAAAAAGATCTTTTAATGGTTTTTCTTGTAATTTATTATCAAATTTAAGATTAAACCATATAAAATCAAAATTTTTATCAAAATATAAAGAACATATTTTACAAGCATCAAGCTCTAAATAATCATCAGGATCTAAAAACATAATATAAGGGGAACTAGCTGCTTTTACTCCTTCATATCTTGCTCTTAAAAGTTTTAAATTTTCATGATTGTGAATAATTTTAATCCTAGAATCTTGTTTAGCATATTCTTTAGCTATAGCTATACTTTTATCTTCTCCACAATCATCAACCACAATAATTTCTATATCTTTAAAGGTTTGATTTATACAAGTATGTAAAGCTCTAGCTATATATTTTTCTACATTATAAGTTGGAAGTATAATTGAGATTAAAGGATTATTCATAGGATATGCTTTGTAATAAAAAATTTATTTATAAAATAATATTTTGAGCAAATTGAATTAATAATTTTTTTATACTTATATAAAATATAACAATACTTTAATTTATATTGCTTTACCTCTCTGCTTAATTTATTAATTTTTAATTGCATGATCATAATTTTTAAAAATGCTATGATATGTTTATTTAAACATCGATTTGATTTTAAAAATGATGATAAAATCATAATAACTTTTTTCTCATCATCTAAACTTTCTTCAATTTTTAATATATCATTTGTATTCACATAACTTTGAGAATTTTTAAAATAAAAATATATAAATTTTGAACTAGTAACCACGATTTTAGAATTTAAAACTATAAAAAAATAGATTAAAGCATCTTCTGCCATATTTAATTTTATATTTAAATTTTCAATACATAAAAAAGCTTTTTTATAAACATCAGTTTTAATGATTTTTGAACAAAGATTCCAATAAGAAATATCTTTTTGAGTTAAAATATATTCACAATACTCAACAATAGATAAATATTTATCTTCTAAAAAATTATCTTTTTTAAGATTTTTACCCGTATCATATATAAAATCAAACCATATAAAATCTAGCTCATCTTCATCATTTAAAATCTTTATACAAGTCTCACAAGCATCAAGCTCTAAATAATCATCAGGATCTAAAAACATAATATAAGGGGAACTAGCTGCTTTTACTCCTTCATATCTTGCTCTTAAAAGTTTTAAATTTTCATGATTGTGAATAATTTTAATCCTAGAATCTTGTTTAGCATATTCTTTAGCTATAGCTATACTTTTATCTTCTCCACAATCATCAACCACAATAATTTCTATATCTTTAAAGGTTTGATTTATACAAGTATGTAAAGCTCTAGCTATATATTTTTCTACATTATAAGTTGGAAGTATAATTGAGATACGTGGCACCTAATTTCCTTATTATATTTATTTAAGATAAAATTATAATATATTTTTAAAAATATGGAGAAAAGATTGAAAATTTTAATTATAGATATTGATATAACCCTTATAGGTGGGGTAGCTAAAGTGGTAAGCAATTTAGCCAATTTATTATCAAAAAAACATCAAGTTGATATATTAAGCATGTACAAACAAAATGAATTATTTTTTAAACTTGATAAAAAAATTAATCTTTATTTTTTCAATCAAAAAGGATATAAGCATATAAATAAAAATACGTATAAAAAATATAAATATAACATTATATTATATCTAGTATTTAAATTCATATTTAAGCATAAATACTATTGTGAAAAAATCAAAATATATTTTCAAAATCAAAAAATCAAACAAATCATTTCACAATATGATATTGTTATTAACAATAATTATTTTTTATTCAATACAATCAAAATCAAAAATGTTAATTTAATTCAAATTATGCATGGAAATTTTATATATTATTCAAAAGATTTATTAAAAAAATTACATTTTTTTGATCACTTAGTAATACTTTCTGATAAACAAATTGATAAATGGAAAAAATATCATAAAAACATACATGTAATACCTAATTTTATCCCTTTTATATCTCAAAAAGAAAGTAATTATAAACAAAAAAATATCCTAAGCATAGGAAGAATGGTTTGTAATGATGAAAAAGGTTTTTTAAGACTTATTGAAATTTGGAAATTGATACATAAAAAATATCAAGATTGGACCTTAACTCTAGTAGGAGAAGGAGAATTAAAATATTTAATTCAAGAAAAAATCAAAGAAAATCATCTTAAAAATATTATTTTAAAACCATTTACTAAAGAAATAGAACAAGAGTATTTAAACGCTAGTATTTATCTTATGTGTAGTTATTATGAAGGCTTTCCCATGGTTTTAATAGAGGCTAGCTCCTATGCCCTTCCTTTACTTGCCTTTGATATACATACAGGTCCAAAAGATATCATAGAAGATCAAAAAAGTGGATTTTTAATTCAAGATGGAAATTTAAAAGATTTTGCTCAAAAATTATGCATCTTAATGGACAATGAAAATTTAAGAAAAACCATGGGAAAAAAAGCTAAAGAAAAAATAAAAAAAGAATTTAGCAAAGAAGTAATCATGCAAAAATGGGAAAAACTCTTTACAAGTTAATAAAAATCTTATTTTTTAATAAAAATTCTTTTAAGATTTTTTATATATCCTTTAAGAGAATAAAAAATAAAAAAGATTTTACAATATTTATCTTTAAATGAAAATACCAAACCTAATTTTATTGTCAAATCTTTAATTTCATGCTTTTTAAGCAATTTACCATAAATACTATTCTCATAAAAACAATTTTTATTTAACTTAAAAAACTTCCACATTTCAGAATACAAATGTAAAAAAGCTTGACTCGTGTCAAATTCTGATTTTTTTACAAAATCTTTGGCTTTACACCACGATATTTGACAAGTTTTTTTATAATCCCAAATAAATTCTTCAAAATCATATTTTTGTACTTCTTTAGCTAAAAAATTAGGTCCTATAAGTCCCCATTTGATACACTTTTTATGATTTATAATTTTTTTAGCTTCATCAATTAAGTTTTTCCCAAATTTACTTCCTTTAGGAAATTTTAAAAATGAAGTAGTTATCCTAGCTTTTGTTTCATCTTCATCAACTTCTTGAGAAAAAATATATTCTTGATTTAAATCTATATGATTTAAACAAATCATATCAAGATCTGCCCATACCCCCCCCCTAAGGTAAAGCAAATTAAATCTAAAATAATCTGAAAAAGCAGCAACACCAGCACTTCTATCATCGCTAAAATAATTTTCAAAAGCTATGATTTCATTAGCATCTTTTAATTCAAAATCAACAAATAATTCATCTAGTTTTTTAAAAATTTTATCATCTAAATTGTAAGTGTATAAAATAAATTTATAACCATTATCTATAAAAGATTTAATAGATAAAATTTCCATCACACCTATACCTTTAAAGCCTTTAGGCGTGTACCAAAAACTACTAATTTCTTGTTTCATCAATCCTCTTTTTTAAATCCATAATTTCTTTTTCTAAAATTTGAAAGAATTTTTTATGAAATTCATCTTGTTTATAAACTAAAGAAAGTTTTTTGACAAGCTCTTTACTTTTTTGTTTATCTTTGTAATTTTTACATAAAATCGCTTTATTTTTATTTTCATATCTTCCATTTATATTAAATTCATAATGATATATACAATCTTTAAAAACAGCTATTTTCTTACAAAGCATAAAATTCATATAAGAAAAAA
Organism: Campylobacter hepaticus; assembly: GCF_001687475.2. Taxonomy (NCBI): domain Bacteria; kingdom Pseudomonadati; phylum Campylobacterota; class Epsilonproteobacteria; order Campylobacterales; family Campylobacteraceae; genus Campylobacter; species Campylobacter hepaticus. The sequence goes on along the minus strand of NZ_CP031611.1, from coordinate 251,516 downwards.
GTATATCCTCTCCATAACTTAAATTTTCATAAATATTTATTTTATCAAAACTTTGCAAAATTAAATCTTTTTTAAAACATTTAGCCCAAACCGACCAGCAAAAATGTCTTTGTCTACTCAAAAATTCTAAAAACTCTTCTTTAGAAAAAATTTCATCTTGCTTAAAACGATAAAAACGTTTGGTTTTAACCCTATGGACAAAAGCATCAAAGCATAATAAATCAAAACCTTGATTCATTTTTTCTAAAGCCAATTCACAAGCTTTTAAATTTAAAAAATCATCACTATCTAAAAACATCAAAAAAGGTGATTTTACTTCCAAAACTCCTAAATTTATACTAGCAAAAGTACCTAAATTACTATCATTTTTAAAAAGTCTTATTCTTTTATCTTTTTTAGCAAATTCTAAAACTACTTTAAAACTCTCATCCTCACTCTTATCATCGATAATGATAATTTCAATATCTTTTAAAGTTTGATCAATACAACTTTGCAAAGCTCTTTTAATAAAAATTTCAGAATTAAATAGCGGGATAATAATAGAAAGTTGTGGCATTTTTTTCCTAATTTTGCTAAAATAACAAAAATAATTTTATCAAAAATTTAGGAAATTTTATGAAAATTCTTATTCATCTTCCAACTTGGCTAGGTGATGCAGTTATGGCTTCATCGGCTTTATATGGTATTTTAAATCATTTTAAAAATGCACACTTTATCCTTTATGGATCTTTTGCTTCAACAGCATTGTTTAAAGAATTTCCTAATGCACAAATTATAATAGAAAATAGAAAAACACGCTACAAACAAGCTTTAATTTTACGTAATCAACTTGGCAAAATTGATCTTGGTATTTCTTTTAAATCAGCCTTTTCTTCTAAAATCATTTTACATATTTTTAAAATACAACAAAGATTTTTTTTCAATAAATACAAATTTAAAGAAGAGCATCAAGTTTTAAAATATCTTTATTTTATAGAAAATTCACTCTCTTGTAAAATTGATTCTAAACAATTACAACTTCCTTTTAAATTAAAATCTAAAGCTCCTCTTGTATTAAAAAATGGTAAAAAAATTTTAGGTTTAAATCCAGGTGCGCATTTTGGAAGCGCGAAAAGATGGGATGCAAATTATTTTGCAACAGTAGCTTTAAATTTTGCCAAAACACATGAAATTTTAATCTTTGGCGCAGGAAAAACTGAGCAAGAACTTTGTGATAAAATTGCTAGTATTTTACAAAAATCAAATATCAAGGTTAAAAATCTTTGCAATAAAACTAGCATTAAAAGACTTTGTCAAAATATAGCTTTTTGTGATATTTTTATCACTAATGATAGCGGTCCTATGCACATTAGTGCTGCATATAAAATTAAAACCGTAGCTATTTTTGGCCCAACAAAATTTACCCAAACCTCACCCTGGCAAAATGAAAATGCTAAATTAGTACATCTTAATCTTGATTGCATGCCTTGTATGCAAAAAATTTGCCCTTTAAAACATCACAAATGTATGCAAGATTTAAAACCTCAAATGGTTATAGAAGAAGTTAAAAAATTAATTTCTATTTTTTAATATTTTCTAAATTATGTAAATAATAAACACTTAATTGTAATTAAATTTGAAATTTTATTTAAATTTAGTAAAAGATAAAACGTGCTTAGCTATAATCAATAAGCAAATAAATTAGAAAGGTAAACGTGAGAAAAGCCATTATCGCAGGAAATGGACCTAGTTTAAAAGAAATTGATTATACCAAGCTTCCTATAGATTATGATGTTTTTAGATGCAATCAGTTTTATTTTGAAGATAAATATTATCTTGGTAAAAATTGCAAAGCAGTATTTTATAATCCTAGTCTTTTTTTTGAACAATACTATACCTTAAAACATTTAATAGATAAAAAAGAATACAAAACTGATTTTATCTTTTGTTCTACTTTTAATCTAGTTCATTTAGAAAATGAAAATTTTTCTAAAATTTTTTATAATTATTTTCCTGATGCTCATTTAGGTTATGATTTTTTAAAAACACTAAAAGAATTTGATGCTTATTGCAAATTCCATGAAATTTATTTAAATCAAAGAATTACTTCTGGTATTTATATGTGTGCCATTGCTATTGCTTTAGGATATAAAGAAATTTATTTAGCAGGGATAGATTTTTATCATAATGGTTCATTTTATGCTTTTAATACCAAACAAAATAATCTTATAAAACTATTGCCTAATTTTAAAAATGATAATTCTCATAATATTAAACACACTAAAAATATGGATATAAAAGCTTTAGAATTTTTAGAAAAAACTTATGAAGTTCAATTTTATTGTTTATGCCCTAATAGCCCTTTAAGTCATTTTATAAAAACACCCCCCCCCGTAAAAAATTCAACTTTTAAATTAGAAGAAAAATCAAACTATATTAAAGATATATTAATACCTTCTAAAGAAGCTTATGATATTTTTTCAATTAACTTTAATGTCTCTAAAAAACCTAGACTTAAACAAAATATTTATTATAGATTGATAGAAAATTTACTAAAATTACCTAGTGATATAAAACATTATTATAAATCAAGGAAATTAAAATGAAAGAAATAACAATACAAAATATTACGATAAATGAACAAAATCCACCTTTAGTAGTACCTGAAATTGGAATCAATCATAATGGCAGTTTAGAACTTGCTAAAATCATGGTAGATGCAGCTTTTAGCGCTGGAGCAAAAATCATTAAACATCAAACTCATATTATTGAAGATGAAATGAGCAAGGCTGCAAAAAATGTCATACCAGGAAATGCTAAAATAAGTATTTATGAGATTATGCAAAAATGTGCTCTAAATTATAAAGACGAATTAGCCCTAAAAGAGTATACTGAAAAATTAGGACTTGTATATTTAAGCACTCCTTTTTCTCGTGCAGGCGCAAACAGACTTCAAGATTTAGGAGTAAGTGCTTTTAAAATAGGATCAGGAGAGTGCAATAATTATCCTCTTATTAAGCATATTGCAGCTTTTAAAAAACCTATGATCATAAGCACAGGGATGAATAGTATACAAAGTATAAAACCTACAGTAAAAATATTATTAGACTATGAAATTCCTTTTATTTTAATGCATACAACCAATCTTTATCCAACACCTCATCACTTAGTAAGACTACATGCCATGCTTGAACTTAAAAAAGAATTTTCTTGCATGGTTGGATTAAGCGATCACACTACTGATAATCTTGCATGCTTAGGAGCAACAGCACTTGGAGCTTGTATACTTGAAAGACATTTTACAGACTCTATGCATAGAAGTGGACCTGATATAATTTGTTCTATGGACACACAAGCCCTAAAAGAACTTATACAGCAAAGTGAACAAATGGCAATAATGCGTGGACTCAATGCTAAAAAACAAGCAAGCAAAGAAGAACAAGTTACCATTGATTTTGCTTTTGCTAGTGTTGTAAGTATCAAAGATATTAAAAAAGGCGAAATATTATCCATGGATAATATTTGGGTTAAACGTCCAGGTCTTGGTGGAATTAGTGCAAGCGAATTTGAAAATATTTTAAATAAAAGAGCTTTAAAGGATATAGCCAATGATACACAATTACAGTATGAGGATTTTGAGTGAAAAAAATTCTGTTTATAACAGGTACTAGGGCTGATTATTCTAAAATTAGATCTTTAATGCAAAAAGTTGCTTGTTCAAACGAATTTGAACTTTTTATTTTTGCAACAGGAATGCATCTGAGTAAAAATTTTGGCTATACAGTTAAAGAAATTTACAAAAATGGCTTTAAAAATATTTACGAATTCATAAATTATGATAAATACTATCAAACTGATAAAGCTTTAGCTGCTACAATAGATGGCTTTTCAAGATATGTAAATGAAATCAACCCTGATTTAATCGTAGTGCATGGAGACAGGATTGAACCTTTAGCCGCTGCTATTGTAGGAGCTTTAAATAATATTTTAGTAGCACATATTGAAGGAGGTGAAATTTCAGGTACTATTGATAATAGTTTACGTCATGCCATATCAAAACTCGCTCATATTCATTTAGTAAATGATGAATTTGCAAAAAAACGCTTATTGCAACTTGGAGAAGATGAAAAATCTATCTTTATCATAGGATCTCCTGATTTAGAACTTTTAAATAGCAATAAAATTTCACTCGATGAAGCAAAAAAATACTACGACATTCCATTTCAAGATTATGCTTTACTTATGTTTCATCCTGTTACAACTGAAATTACAAGCATCAAAGCACAAACTGATAATTTGGTAAATGCTTTAAAATTAAGCAATAAAAACTATATTGTAATCTATCCTAATAATGATTTAGGTTTTGAATTGATCTTACAAAGCTATGAAGAACTTAAAAATGATTCTAGATTTAAAATTTTTCCATCTTTACGTTTTGAATATTTTATAAGTTTTTTAAAGCACGCTGATTTTATCATTGGCAATTCAAGTTGCATTTTAAAAGAAGCTTTATATTTAAAAACCCCAGGAATATTAGTTGGCACAAGACAAAATGGAAGATTAGGTACTCAAAACATACTCAAAACCAATGCTAATACCCAAGAAATTCTTAATGCAATCAATAGCATTCATAAAAAACAAGATTTGTTCGATTTTAAATTAGAAGTCTTAGATAGTTCAAAATTGTTTTTTAAATACCTACAAAGTGGAGTATTTTTTAAACTTAATAAACAAAAGATTTTTAAAGATATATAATATGGATTTTATCTTAAATAAAAATGCAATTTATAAAGCAAATCAATTTCATTAGGATATAAAATGACCTTAGCTATTATTCCTGCTCGTGGTGGCTCAAAAAGCATTAAAAATAAAAATTTAGTTTTATTAAACCATAAACCCCTAATTTACTACACCATAAAAGCAGCACAAAAAGCTAAATGTATTGATAAAATAGTCGTAAGTAGTGATAGTGAAAAAATTTTACAATACGCTAAAACTCATAATATTGAGTGCTTAAAACGTCCTGATAACTTAGCCAAAGACAACACTACAAGCCAAACAGTACTTTTGCATGCTTTAAATTTTTACAAAAATTATAAAAATGTAATTTTACTTCAACCAACTTCACCTTTAAGAAACAATATCCATATTGATGAAGCTTTCAAACTCTACAAAGAAAGTAAAGCAGACGCTTTAATTAGTGTATATAAATATGATAATAAAATTTTAAAAGCCTTCATTTGCGATAAAAACAATAATCTACAAGGTATTTGCAATGATAATTATCCTTTCATGCCTAGACAAAAACTGCCTAAAACTTACATGAGTAATGGCGCTATTTATATTTTAAATATAAAAAAATTTTGTCAAAAACCTAGTTTTTTACAAAAAAATACAAAATATTTTTTAATGGATGAAATAACAAGTTTAGATATAGACAATTTAACAGATTTAAAAAAAGCAGAACAAATTTTAAACCATTTTTAATATTTATAGATTCAATTTCACAAACTCTTAGTGCAACAAATAGCAATAAAATTAATCATTTTATTGCTATTTTAAAAATAAATTTTCAAACTCGTAGATTAAAATCCCTCATCAATTATTTGACAAAGAGTATGTATGATTAAAATATGCATTTCTTGAATTCTTGCTGTATCACTACTTGGCACAACAAGATTATAATCACAAAGCTTATTCATCATTCCTCCACCTTTTCCACTAAGTCCTATACAAAGCATATTAAATTCTTTAGCTTTTTTAAAAGCTTCTAAAACATTTGGACTTTTTCCACTAGTTGAAATACCTATTAAAACATCATTTTCTCTTGCTAAAGCTTCAATTTGTCTTGAAAAAACAAATTCAAAACCATAATCATTTCCTATAGCAGTTAAAGCCGAAGTATCAGTTGTTAAAGCAATCCCTGATAAAGCTTTACGCTCTTTTTTATAACGTCCACTTAATTCAGCAGCAAAATGTTGCGAATCAGCAGCACTTCCACCATTTCCACAAATGAAAATTCTTCTATCTTGTTTTAAATTCTCACATAAAAGATCTGCTACTTTAGCAATTTGTCCTTTTAAAATTTCACTTGCTTCCACAATCTTTTTATGCTCTTGCCATTCTTTTTCTACTAAATCTATCATTTTTTATCCTTAATTTGTTTTATAATATTACTGGTACTAAAACCCTCTTCAAAATCTATGAGTTCAACTTTTGAAACTAAATTTGAACCTATTATATCCTTATCTTTATAATCTGCACCTTTAACTAAAATATCAGGTTTTAAAAAACTTATAAGTTCTAAAGGTGTATCTTCTTCAAAAATTACAACAAAATCTACAAAATAAAAAGCTGCCAACATACAAGCTCTTTGAAATTGCGAATTTATAGGACGTTTTTCACCTTTTAATCTTTTTACACTTGAATCTGAATTTAAACCTACCACTAAAATATCTCCAAGCCTTTTAGCTTTTTCAAGGTATTTAATATGTCCAAAATGCACTATATCAAAACAACCATTTGTAAAAACAACTTTTTTAGTATTTTGCTTTAAAATCTTTAAAAGCTCTTCCCTATTTTTAATCTTTTTTTCAAAATTCATTTGTTTTAAACTTTGAATTTCATCAAAACTTACACTCACACTACCTATTTTACTCACTACAACCGCAGCTGCTTCATTTGCAATTTCACAAGCTTTTAAAATTTCAATCCCATTAGCCAAACAAAAAGCTAATACAGCAATCACACTATCACCCGCTCCTGTTACATCATAAACTTCTAAAGCCTTAGCAGGAACTATATGTAAACTTTCATCAAAAAAAGCAATCCCTGCTTCTGAAAGTGTGATAATAGAATAACGCAAAGAAAAATTATCTTTTAATTTTTTAATACCTTTTTCTAAATTTTCACCCTCTAAATTATCAAATTTTAAAGCTTGTAAAGCTTCTTTTTTATTAGGTGTGAGTAAAGTTGCACCATTATATTTACTAAAATCATTTCCTTTAGGATCTACTAAAATAGGGATATTTAAAGCATTAGCCTTTTTTATCATAGCCTTGCAAACTTTAGGAGTTAAAACACCCTTAGCATAATCACTTAAAACCACAGCTGTAAAATCTTTAATTTCTTCATTAAATAAAGCTATAAGTTCATTTTCAAGCAAAATAACACTTATATCCTCTTCATCAAGTCTTAAAACCTGTTGATTACGCGCCATAATGCGATTTTTAAAAGGTGTTTTACGTCCTTTTTGAGTTAAAAATTTTCCTTTTAAATTCTTTTTTAAAAAATCTCCACCCTCATCATCCCCTACAACTCCAAGTGAAAAAACTTCAGCACCAAGACTTTGTAAATTAATATAAACATTTGCAGCTCCACCAAGTCTTTTATCTTCTTTTAAAGTTTTTGCTACCAAAACAGGAGCTTCAGGACTCACACGTGAACAATCACACCAAATGTAATTATCCACCATAAAATCCCCTACAACTAAAATTTTAGGTTTTTGCTGACTTAAAAATTCAAGCATTCACTTCCTTTTCAAAAAGCCTTTTTATCTCTACTAAATAATCTTTTATTCCTTCTTCAAGACTAAATTTTGGCTCATAAAGCCAAGTTGAATCAAGTTTAGCTTGAGTGTGAAATTGATAAGATTTTACATAAGGATTTGGAATATATTCACAAGGCAAATTTGTATTAAGTTCTTTTTGTAAAATATCAACGATATCTTGAAAAGTTCTTGCTTGACCACTTCCTACATTATAAACCCCACATTTTGAAGAAAGGGCTACCAAATTGGCACTAATAGTATCTTTTATATAAGTAAAATCCCTATAAATTTTATCACTACCTTCAAATAAACGTGGGTTTTTTCCTGCTAAAATTTGATGGGCAAATTGTAAAATCATAGAAGCAGTTTTATTTTTATAAAATTCTCCCTTACCATAAACGTTAAAATATCTAAGCCCTACCAAATGTGCCTTATCATAGTATTTACTAGCAAGCTTATCCATCATAAATTTTGAAAAAGCATAAGGATTTTTTGGTTCTTCATCTTTTCCTACAGTTTGTGGGCTTAAAGCATCACCATAAACAGAAGCTGAACTAGCATAAATTAATTTTGCATGAAGTTTAATGCTAAGCTCTATAAAATCTTTAAAAGTATTAAGATTTGTTTGCAAAACCTTAGTTTGATCAAAAACTGTTGTATCTGAAATAGCTGCTTGATGAAAAATCACCTCAGGTTTAAAATCTTCAATTTTTTTCAACACTTTTTCATCGCTAATATCACCTACAAAAAGCTCTCCATTAAATTCAAGTAAATTTTTAAAATGCCCAAAACTTTGCAAATTACCGTTTTCAAAAACAGCACTACTACGCATTTTATCTATAATTAAAATTTCATGTTCTTCTTGCAAATTTAAAGCAAGTTGAGATCCTATAAATCCTGCACCACCTGTGATTGCTATTTTCATTTACTTTCCTTTTCCTTAAAAAAATTTAAAATTGCTTTTAAATTATCAAACTGTTTAAAAAAATCACCTTCTTTCTTTTGTGTATTTACTAAAAATAAATTATTGATGCATGCATTTTTTCCTGCTTGCATATCACTTAAATTATCTCCTACTAAAATAGAATTTTGCATATCGATTTGAAATTCATCTCTAGCTTTTAACAACATTCCAGCTTTAGGTTTGCGACACTCACAATCTTGTAAATGTGGGCAATGATAAATTTTTGTTATTTTTACATTTTGCTCTTGAAATTTGTTTAACATAAAATTACATAATATAAAAAAATCCTTTTCTTTATAATATCCTCTTGCAATACCTGATTGATTAGTAACGACAAATAATAAAAAATCTTTAGCTAAAAAATATTTGCAAAATTCAAAAATTCCATCACAAAATTCAAAATCTTCTATCTTATAAACATATTTTTTATCTATATTTATAACACCATCTCTATCCAAAAACAATGCTTTAACTTTCATAATGAGTATTATAATATAGCTTTTTTAAAAAGAAAATAAACATTATCTTATAATTCTTAAGAATTTTATAAAAATAAAGATATATAATATCTCACAACCTAAAATTTTCATCAAGGAGAAAACAATGAAAAAGTTCTTAGCAGTTTCTGCTTTAGCATGTCTTGGGGTTTCAGCTTTTGCTGCAGACGGTGCTACTTTATTTAAAAAATGCGCTATATGTCATGGTGCAAAAGCTGAAAAAGTTTATTTAAATAAAGTTCCAGCTCTTAATACTTTAAGTGCAGAAGAAATCACTCAAGCGCTTAAAGAATATAAAGCAGGTACAAGAAATAAATTTGGTCAAGGCGGTATTATGAAAATACAATTGACTTCTTTAAGTGAAGCTGATTTAGAAGCTATTGCTCAATATATTCAAACCTTAAAATAATTATTAGGCTTTCTTAGGAAAGCCTTTTTTTATCTAAAAGTTCTTTTTTACGCTTTTCAAGTATTATAGCATCATGCAAGGCATCTTCATCATCATTTAAACTGGTAAATTTATAATCATCATCAAATTGTTTATTTTTAATCCCCCAAAGTAAAGTCCCTAAAATAACAAAAAACATAAGAATTGACACCCCTATCATCATCATGATTACATTATTCATTCTTTAATCCTTAAAGTATTTAAAATCACTATTATACTACTAAAAGACATAGAAATAGCAGCAAATAAAGGGTTAATCATACCAAAAAAGGCTAAAGGTATAGTGCAAGCATTATAAACTAATGAAAAAGCAAGATTTTGTTTAATGATTTTAAAAGTATTTTTAGATAATCTTATGGCTTTTTCTAAAGAAAATAAATCATTTTTTAAAAGCAAAACATCACTGCTTTCTATAGCCAAATCACTCCCTTCTCTTAAAGTGATAGAAACACTAGAGTATTTTAATGCTAAAGCATCATTAACCCCATCTCCTATAAATAAAACTTTATATTTTTTACTTAATTTTTCAATCATTGTCATTTTATCTTCGGGCAAACAAGAAGCTTTAAAATTTGAAATTTGTAATTCTTGAGCGATTTTTTCTACAGCTTTTTGATTATCCCCACTAAGAATCATAAGTTCTTTTTTTTGCTTTTTAAGATAAGCAATAAGTTCTTTTGCTCCTTCTCTTAAAACATTATCAAATTCAAAAAAAGCTAAAACCTTTCCTTCTTTAGCAAAAATAAAATGTGTGCCTTCAAAATCTTTAACAAAAATATGATTTTCTTTTAAAAACTGAGTATTTCCTCCTAAAAATAATTTTCCATCCAAAAAAGCACTTAAACCTTTAGCTTGGATATTCATAAGCTTTTTAAAGTCAAAATTTAATTCTCTGGCTCCTATTTTTTTTAAATATAAAGCAATATTTTGAGAAATAGGATGTTTAGAAAGTTTAACAAAATTATACAATTCATCTAAATTTAATTCTTTGTCCAAAAATACCTCTTTAAGCTCTAATTCTAACTTAGTTAAAATACCTGTTTTATCAAAAACTACACAATTGCATTTACTTAAATCTTCTATAACACTAGAACTTTTAAATAAAATATGTTTTTTCAAAGCCCTTCCTAAAGCCACAAGATTACTCACAGGAGTTGCCAAAGCTAAAGCACAAGGACAAGCGATAATTAAAACTGAAATAGCATTGACAAGTGCAATTTCAAAATCCATTTTTTTATAAAATAAGAAAAAAGAAAAACATATAAAAGCTAAAAATAAAACAGTTCTAGAAAAATAAGCTGAAAGATTATTTACCAAGCTTTCAAGTTTTGCTTTTTTTGAACTAGCTAATTCTAAAAGCTGGATAATTTTACTTAATTTTGAATCTTTATAAAGCTTTGTCGCTTCATATTGTGCACTACCATCAAGCACTATAGAAGCTGAAAAAATTTCATCATTTTTTTGTATTAGCTTAGGAATATTTTCCCCATTTAAAGAAGAAGTATCTATACTTATTTCTCCGCTTTTACAAATACCATCAATTAATACCTTATCTCCTGTTTTAAGCAAAATCATATCACCTATGCAAACCTTTTGTACTTGTTTAGGTACAAATTCCTCTCCATTAAAAACCAAAACTTCATTTTGCAAAAAATCATTTAAACCATCAACAGTATCTAAGGCACGTTTTTTACTAAACATTTCAAGATATTTACCTATAAATACAAAGCAAATTATCATAGCTACCGAATCAAAATACACCTCTCCCACTCTAAAAAACATAGCCCATAAAGAATAAATATAAGCTAAGCTTGCTCCGCTAATAACCAATACATCCATACTCAAACTACGCATTTTTAAAGTTTTAAAAGCGCTTTGATAAAAATGAGATCCTGTATAAAAAAGCACTGGAGAACAAAGAATAAATTCTGCAAAATTTAAAACATCTTTAGTGTCTTTATCCATACCTGTAAAAAATCCTGCATATTTTGCCACAGCAATCCACATAATATTCATCACACAAGCAATAGCTACTACAAGCTTAGCATAAAATTTTCTTTTTAATAAATCGGCTTTTTTAGAAGCTTTGCTAGGATCATAAGCACTTGCTTTATAACCTATGCTTTCAATAAGTCTTAAAATTTGCATTAAAGAAATGCTATGCTCATCAAAAACAATATGTACCTTATGATTTACATGATTCATATCAAGTTCTAAAATTCCCTCTTGTTTAGCCAGAATTCTCTCATTAAGCCAAATGCAAGCAGCACATTCTATACCATGAATCATCAAATAAATCTCACTAAAACCCTCTTTAGTCTTAATAATAAATTCATCATAACTTTTAATATCATTTTCAAAATTAACAGGACTTAAAGTCTGATTCCCAAGTTTTTTATAAAATTCATCCAATTTATTTTCATGCAAAATTTCCCAAACATTTTGACAACCCTTACAACAAAAAAACTTATCGCTATAAGCTATCATTTGAGTTTGCTCATAATCAAGTCTGCAATGTTCACATTTCATAAGCATTCTTTATAAAATATTTTTTATAATTATAAACAAAAATTTGACAAAAAGTGCATTTTTTTACTAAAATCATACTTTCAAAAAAAATATTCTGCTAAATCTTACGAGGACTTATGGAAAAAGAAAAAAAACAACATCAAAGAACCCACACTCCAGTGGAAGGTTATAAAATTGAAGAATTAAAATTACTAGACTTAGAAAATCTAGTTAAAATTGCCAATGAATGTGAAATTGAAAATCCACGCGAATTTCGCCGCCAAGAATTAATTTTTGAAATTTTAAAAGCACAAACTAAAAAAGGCGGATTCATACTTTTTACAGGAATTTTAGAAATTTCTCAAGAAGGCTATGGTTTTTTAAGAGGCATGGATTCTAATCTTAGTGATAGCGTTAATGATGCTTATGTTTCTAATTCACAAATCCGTAAATTTGCTCTGCGTGTAGGTGATATAGTAACAGGACAAGTAAGAGAACCCAAGGATCAAGAAAAATACTATGCTCTTTTAAAAATTGAAGCTATTAATTATCTACCCTTACAAGAAGCCAAAGAAAGACCTTTATTTGATAATCTAACCCCTATTTTTCCAACAGAAAAAATCAAACTTGAATATGATGCAAATAAACTCACAGGGAGAGTTTTAGATCTTTTCACTCCTATAGGAAAAGGACAACGTGGTCTTATTGTGGCACCTCCTAGAACCGGTAAAACAGAACTAATGAAAGAACTTGCAAGTGCTATTGCTAAAAATCATCCTGAAATGCATTTAATTGTTCTTTTAGTCGATGAAAGACCTGAAGAAGTTACTGATATGCAAAGATGCGTTAAAGGTGAAGTCTTTAGCTCAACTTTTGATCTGCCAGCTTATAATCATGTGCGTGTAGCTGAACTTGTTATAGAAAAAGCTAAAAGAATGGTGGAAATGGGTAAAGATGTTATTATTTTACTTGATAGCATTACAAGATTAGCAAGAGCTTATAATACAGCTACTCCAAGTAGTGGAAAAGTATTAAGCGGTGGGGTTGATGCTAATGCCTTACATAAACCAAAACGCTTTTTTGGTGCAGCAAGAAATATAGAAAATGGCGGATCTTTAACCATAGTAGCAACAGCCTTAATTGATACAGGATCAAGAATGGATGATGTTATTTTTGAAGAATTTAAAGGTACAGGAAATAGCGAAATAGTCCTTGATAGAAATATTTCAGACAGAAGAATCTACCCTGCAATTAATATTATTAAATCAGGAACAAGAAAAGAAGAATTACTCCAAGGCACAACAACCCTGCAAAAAATTTGGGCTATTCGATCGGCAATTTCTCAAATGGATGATGTAGAAGCATTGAAATTCTTATATTCTAAAATGCTTAAAACTAAAGACAATGTAGAACTTTTATCCATTATGAATGAGTAAAATATGCTCCAAGCTCTAGCTATTAAATACAGACCTAAAACCTTTGATGAACTCATAGGTCAAAAAACCGTTAGCATAAGCTTAAAATACGCTCTTAATCATAATCGTTTAGCTCATGCTTATCTTTTTTCAGGCCTTAGAGGTAGCGGAAAAACTTCTAGTGCTAGAATTTTTTCTCGTGCCTTAGTTTGCGATAAAGGTCCAAGTGATACCCCATGTGGAACATGTAAACAATGCCTTGCTGCGCTTGAAGCTAAGCATATAGATATCATAGAAATGGATGCTGCTAGTAATAGAGGACTTGAAGACATACAAATCTTAATTGAACAAACTAAATATTCTCCTTCTATGGCAAGATTTAAAATTTTTATTATTGATGAAGTACATATGTTAACTTCTCAAGCTGCTAATGCACTTTTAAAAACCCTAGAAGAACCGCCCAATTATGTTAAATTTATCCTTGCAACCACTGATCCTTTAAAGTTACCTACTACAGTACTTTCAAGAACACAACATTTTCGCTTTAAGCAAATTCCACAAAATGAAATTTTAAACCATTTAAAAGAAATTTTAATTAAAGAAAATGTTGAATTTGAAGAAGAAGCTTTAAAATTTATCGCAAGAAGTGGAAATGGATCTTTAAGGGATACCTTAACCTTGCTTGATCAAGCTATTATTTTTTGTCAAAATAAAATTAATATAGACAAAATTACAGATATGCTAGGATTTTTAAACCCTGAAAAAATTAAAGCTTTTTACCAAGCCATTTTAACACAAAATAAAAACAAGGTTTTTGATTATTTAGAAGAATTACAAGACTATGAAGCTTCAAGTGTTATTGATGAAATGATTTTTTATTTAAAAGAAAGTTTTTTTGCCAAAAGTACAGAATTTTCTACTTTAATTTATGAAAGGTTTTTTCGTATTTTATCAAGAGCAAAAAATATGCTTAGCGATGATGATGGTTTTACACTATGCATTATGGCTTTTATGATGATAGAAGCAAGCCATTTAAAAGAAATTGATTTACAAATTCAAGAAATACAAGAAAAAAATAGTTTTGAGAATACATCAAAAACAATTCATACAAATCCTATTATACCTCAGTTAGAAAAAAAAGAAAAAGAAAAAAATGTTTATGAAATTTTACTTGAGAGTATTTATGATAGAGATTTTGAATTAGGAGAGTGTTTTAAACAAAATACACAATTTATTAGTTTTGAAAATAATATTTTAAACATAAGTTCAAATGCTCAAGGGCAAGATCGCCATATACTCAATAAAGGTTTTAAGCTTATACAAGAACTTTTCAAAATCAAATTTGGAGAAAATGCAAATATTAAAGTACAAAAAGCTCTTTTAATTGATGAAAGTAAACTCCAACCACTTACACAAGAACTTCCTAATAATAAAAATATAAATATACAATCTTCTATTAATATGCTTAAAGAAGGGGCCAAAAAATTTGACCCTCAAGAAGATCTTAAAGAAGCCCTAAAAGACTGTTTTGGAGAACCTAGTATAGAAAATTAATCATCATTTTTAAGAGAAATAAAAATTAAAGCTAAAAACATATAAGTTACCAATCTTGTAGCATCAAATAAACCATTCCATACTTTACTCATCCACATACCAAACCATTCTGCAGCAAGTACTTGAAAAGCAAAAAACCATAAAATACAACAAGAAGTTAAAGAAATAATACCAAAAGTTTTAGCATTATGAAAAGTTTGAGCATCCAAATTTCTAGCCTTAAACATATCAATAGCACCTTTTAAAGCCGTAAAAGCAATAAAAGCTTCAAACAAAATAATCATAATATAACTTATATGATGTACAAAAGAAGAAGTAATAGCCCTATAAACAATAGCATTACCCAAATAATCAGGTTTTGTATCCATACTCATAACATGAGAAACAAATAAAAAATTAGAATTATAATCTGTTATATTTCCAAAAACAACGATAAATGCCAATGATGCAACCGTGAGTAAAATAATCACTTTTGAGAGTCTAATCATCTTGCTTATACAAAAACATTTTGATTGCATTTATACTCCTTAATAATATATTTTAGTAATATTAATTATATATAATATATTATTAACAAAATTTTAAATATATTTTAATCTTAAAGAATTAAGAACCACACTAATAGAACTAATTCCCATAGCAAGAGCGGCTATATGAGGACTTAAAGAGATAAAAGGCACAAAACCTGCTGCAACAGGAATGCAAAATACATTATATGAAAAAGCCCAAAAAAGATTCAACTTAATAATTTTTCTTGTTTTTTTAGCAAGCTTAAAACAAAAAACAATGGCTTTTAAATCTTCTTGTATTAATATAAAATCTCCTGTTTTTTTAGCAAGTTCATTAGCTTTTGAAAAACTCATACTTACATTGGCTGCATTTAAAGCTGGTGCATCATTAATTCCATCGCCTATAAAAAAAGTTTTTGCAACTTCTTTAATTTTTTGAAGTTTTTCCTCGCTTTTAAGTTGAGCATAAAATTCATCAACTTGTAGTTTTTTGGCTATTTTTTCTACATTTTTTTTATTATCTCCGCTTAAAATAATTGTTTTTAAACCTTGTTTTTTTAAATCTAAAATCAGTTCTTTAGCTCCATTTTTTAAAGCATTGCTTAATAAAACACCTCCTAAACATTGTTTATTTTTAGCAAAATAAACCCTAATATCTGCGCGATCTTTAAAAGAATCAAAAAATATATCTGCTTCTTGAGTTTTAATATGATTCTCATGTAAAAATTGTGCATTTCCTGCTAAATATATATCATTATCTTCTTTATAACTAATACCTGATCCTATGATAACTTTGCCTTCGCCTTGTAAACAAAAAGTCTTATTTTTAGATAATGCTTTAGCTATAGGATGAGAACTTAAACTTTCAATTTGACATAATTTATCAAAATCATGTTTTAAAAGATTATGCGCAAAGACATTTAAAGTATCTTGAGTTAGCGTACCTGTTTTATCCAAAAAAACATATTTAGTTAAAGCTAATTTTTCTAAAGCAGCAGGATTTTTAATAAGAATAAAATTTTTTGCAGCTTTAGAACTTGCTACTACTAAAGCAATAGGAGTAGCAAGCCCCAAAGCACAAGGACAAGAAATTAAAAGTACTGCACAAGCATGTAAAAAAGCCGTATTCATATCTACTCGTATCAACCAAAAAACAAAGACAAAAAAAGCAAAAAGAATGATAATACCAACAAAATATCTTGAAACACGATCTACTAAATGAACTAAAGGACTTTTTATATTACCAGCTTGGAAAACCAAATCTTTAATTTGCTCTAAAGTACTATCTACAGCTTTTTTGCTTGCTTTAATCTCCAAAACACCATTTAAAACTATAGAACCTGCTTGTACTTCATCACCTTGTTTTTTAAATACAGGAAAAAATTCCCCATTTAAAAAACTCATATCAAGTTCTGCACTACCTTCTTGTATGATTCCATCAACAACAATACTTTCGCCTTCTTGTACTAAAAGCACATCATCACTTTTAACAAAAGAACTTGTAATTTCTTTAATTTCCCCATTTTCAAGTAAAATTTTTGCTTTTTTAGTATCTATTTTTTCAAGCATTTTTTGATAAGATTGGGCTTTAAATTTTACCTTGCTTTCAAAATATTTACCCAAAAGCACAAAAGAAATAATCATCATAGCCCCACTAAAATATAAATCTTTCACATTAAAAATACTCAAATACACTAAAAAAGAATAAATCAAAGCACTTAAAACACCTAAAGATACTAAAGTATTCATATCCAAATTCTGATTTTTAAGTCCTAAAAAAGCATGATAAAAAAAATCTCTACCACAATAAAATATTCCAAAAAAACTCAAAAGCATTTGAAGATGCTTAGACAAAGAATTTGTCATAAACATTTCACAATACATAACAATCGCACTTAAAACAATACTTATAATTAAATTGTTTCTTAATTTTAAATGTTTTTTGATTTTATATTCAATTAAACTTTGTTCATCTTCTAAAATTTCAAAACCTAAATTTTGAATCTTCTTTATAATATCTTGACGTTTTTGTAGATCTTTAAGTAAAAAAACACCGCTAGAATTGATATAAGACACACTAGCTTCCTCAACACCATCAAGCTTTTTACACGCTCTTTCTATAGCATTAGAACAATTTACGCAAGTCATTTTTCCTATTTTAAGATGTAATTCTTCCATTATAAACGCTCTATAATTTCAAATCCCAATTCTTTAATTTCTTTTGTAAAATCAAGAATTTGCTCTTCTTTTAAATCAATACTTAAAATTTTGCTATCTAAATCTATTTGTATTAATCCAAATTTATACTCAAGCGAATTTTTTATTAAATTAACGCAATTTATACAATTAATATTTTTTACTTTAAATTGCATCTTCTCTCCTTATAACTTCTTATAAATAAATTATATTAAATTCATACAAAAGTTTATAAGATAATTCCTGAGATAATTTTTAAAATTCTTTTCAATTTTCAAGCTCAAACTTAAAATATGAACAAAAAAATAAAGTTTATTTATAATTTAAAATACAAATTTTAAAAACAAAACTTCACTTTATTTATTAAAAAAAGCATGTTAATTGATTTTATTTCATGCATAATTAACTTACTTTTATTTTAATGTTTTTTAGCATTCCTGCTCATCATAAAATTTTGTTCAAAAAAGATTAATAAAGTAACGCTCACTCCTATAGCTAAAGCTAAAGTTATAGAAAGTGTAGTAAAAAAATAATCAAAAAATTGCACTAAAAATTCAGATCTAGCTTTTAAGTCTTCACTACGTATAAAAGAAATCAAATACAAAATAGCTTTATAAGCATAAATTCCTGGTATCATAGGAATAAGTGCAGGAAAAACAATAATTTCAGCTGGAATTTTAATGATTTTTGCTAAACCAATACCTAAACAACCGATGCAAAAAGAAGCAATAAAAGTAGCAATAGCCAAAGTTTGAAAATAAAAATATTCTATTAAAACAAAACGCAATCCATGAGCAATAGCTGCTAAAAATGCAGATAAAATAAGAGTTTTAAAAGGAGGATTGCACGCATAAGAAAAACCAAATCCCGCCACCGCAGCAAAAAACATATCCTTTAAAACAAATTCTATCATTGTAAAATCCCAAAATTAGAAATGCTAAGAGTAATATAAATTCCAAGTGCTATACAACAAACAAGAATAGCTACGTTAATAATACGGCTTAATCCCATTAAAATATTATCTTTTAATATATCAATCACAGAATTGATAAAAAATACCCCAGGTATAAGATATAAAATACTAGAACCTAAAGCTATATCAGAAGTATTTGTATACTCCATATCAAGTCCAAAAAATACAAACCAAGAAGAAATAAAAGAGCAAAGAATATATTGCATTCTTAAATCTATATTAAATTTTGTTAATACAAATCTTAAAATTAAACCTATAAAAGTTGCAAAAAAAACTAAAACTCCTGCACCAAAATCTCCTCCAAAAAGCCTACAAAAAGCAGAATTAGCCATAGAAACAAATAAAAGATTAAGTAAATAAGAATGCCTTTTTTGTTCACAAATTTGCTCAAAAACTATTTTAGCTTTATCAAATTCATATTTATGATCGTAAATTGCCCAACTTAAAGCACTTAAATCAAAAATAAGTCTAAAATTCACATAAGCATGGTTATTAGAGACTATATAAGTTCTTTGAATAGAACTATTTTGCTTATCTACAATATTTAAAGTAATATGATGAAAAAAGAAATTAATATTAATTTCATAATCATAAATCTCAGCTATACGTCCTACACATTTTGCAACCCTAGCTGTATAAGTTCCAGCACTCAATAAAGTTTTAGTATATTTAATCAAAAAATCACTTAATTCTTGTATATCAGGTTTTTGCATTTTATCACCAAAAAAGATAATAATTAATCAAGATTTTTAAAACAAAACCTAAAATCATCTTACAAAAGATATATTTTTAAAAAAATATAAGAGTTTAAAAGCGGTAAAAACCGCTTTTTATTTACCTGCAACTGAAACTTGGTTTGGATTATCTGCTGCACGAGCTATCATACATTCTTTTAAAGCAGCTGCATCAGTTGGATCGCTAACTTTTTGACCAATCCAGCGTTCAACTTGCTTCATAGTTTTAGACTCTGGATCAGGGGCTTCATATTTTGCCATCAAATTTGCACAATCAGCTAAAGCAATAATAGGTAACAAACTTATATAAAGTATTTTTCTCATTTTTTGCTCCTAGAATTTTACATTATACATTAACATAATATTATCAGCTCTTACTTTGTCTTTTTTTGATCCGCCAAATGGTAAACCACGATTGCTCCAAATATTTTGGATATTAGTATAACTTAAACGTAAAAACTGATATCTATCTAATTGATAAATGGCATAAAAATCATGGGCTGTACCCCTTGTCATTCTTAAATTAAGAGGATCATTAATACTTGGACGACTCATAGTATACCAATACTTACTACCCCAAAAAAACTCATATCCTATTTTTAAAGCCTTGGTAAAATCATAACGTCCACCTATATGTACAGCATAACTGTCTTTTTCATTGAATTTACCATTACCATATCCCCTACTAGCAAGAATACCGCTTAATATAGGATTGATTTCATTATTAGAACCTCTAGAATAACCCAAAGAAGTAAACCAATTAAAATTAGTTCCAAAAGCATCATAATTTTCAAAATGTATATTAGCTAAAGTAAGATTACCTAAATTTATTACCTCATCATCATCACCTAGAGCTTTAGAACCAGGAATTGGCAAAGAAAAATCTGTCATATGAGCTATATTTAAAATAATAAGATTATCCCCCATACCTTCTATAGGAAGCTCTCCTTCTATAGCAGCATAATAAAGATTTGAATCCGCATCTTTTTGATCACCCATCCAATCTCTTACCTTGCCTTCTTTATCCCATTGATAAGTTTTACCATAAGCTGTACGAATAGCTACTTTATAATCTTGCAAACTCTCAGGTTTATAAGTAAGTACTGCAGCATCTCCTAAAGCATTGATAGCTAAAACAGGATAAGTTGATTGTCTTAAAGCATTATTTCTAAGATTGCTTCCTGGACCATCTGTACCTGGTTGTCTACCCACAGTTGTAATCCACTCAGGTGTAATATGATAATCAAGATAGGCTCTATCTACATAAAGTACAGGACCACTAGTTTGGGTATTTCTTCCTGCATCTAAATCATAAGAAGTCCCTGACCATCCCATTTGAGACCAATTTTTAGCCATAGATAAACGACCATAAAATTTAGTCTTATCATTAATAGCAGCATTCATATTTAAATGCAATTCATTTAGCCATTTATTATTAACACTATAATCTTGTCCACTAACTTTATAATTGGTATTTGAAACAGCAGTTGAAAATTCAAGTCCAAATTTAACCTTGCTTAAAGCAGCTTGAAATTCAGTTTCATCAGTTCTGCTACTAAGATCAGCAAGTTCAGCTTTTACAGCCTCATTTTGTTTAGCTTGAGCTTCTCTTTCTTTTCTAATTTCTTGAATTTCAGCTTGAATTTGTGCAAGTTGCTTTTGAAGCCTAGTGATTTCATCATTAGTATTTTTAGCAAAAAGCGATGATGAAAGCAAACACATACTTAAAACACATGAAAACCTTGTTTTCATAATCATAACTCCTTCTAACTTTACTTCATATTTATCAAAATGAAGTTATGATTATATAAAAAAAAGTTTAAAAAAAAATTATATATTAATTATTTATAAACACCATCATTAAAAATTAAATCACTAAGTATTAGAAATTTCTATATCTAAAATTTTATCTCCCTCAAGTATAGAATCTAAAACTTCTAAACTCTCATCATCTTTTAAATCAATTTGCCCAAAAACAGTATGCACTCCATCTAAATGGGCTTGTGGACTATGACAAATAAAAAATTGAGAACCTCCTGTATCACGTCCTGCATGTGCCATTGACAAAGTTCCTCTTTGATGCTTATGTTTTTGATCATCACATTCGCAAATAATTTCATATCCAGGTCCTCCCATACCATTACCATAAGGACAACCTCCTTGTATAACAAAATTTGGAATAACACGGTGAAAAATTAAATTTTTATAAAACCCTTCATTAGCCAAATGAACAAAATTGCAAACCGTTTGAGGCGCTTCATCTCCAAAAAGTTCTAATTTCATTATACCTTTTTGAGTTTTTATAAAAGCAAATTTGTATTCATTTACCTTACTTGTATCAATTGTTTTTATCATATTTACTCCTTAATCTATATTAGTATAAACAGCTTGAACATCATCATCTTCTTCTAATTTATCCAAAAGCTTTTCTATATCATTTAACTGATCTTCATTTAATCTAAGAGGATTATTTGGCAAATATTCAAGTCCTGCTTTTTTAAGCAATAAACCTTTAGATTCTATAGCACAACTAAGTTCTCCAAAAGCAGTATAATCGCCAATAATTACCAATTCTTCTTCATTTTGCTCCAATTCTTCAAGTCCAGCATCAATCAAATCTAATTCTAATTCTTCTAAATCTTGCGTAAATTTTTCAAGATGAAAAACAGCCTTTTTAGAAAACATAAAAGTTAAAGATCCATTTTGCAAAACTTCTCCACCATTTTTGCTAAAAATAGCTTTTACATTAGCTACAGTCCTAGTAGGATTATCTGTCATACACTCAACCATAAGTAAAACTCCATGTGGAGCTTTACCTTCATAATAAATGTTTTTAATATCTATACCATCCTTACCACTAGCACGTTTTATAGCTGCTTCTATATTATCTTTTGGCATATTATTAGCTTTTGCAGTAGCTATAGCACTTCTTAATTTAGGATTCATATCAGGATCACTCCCGCCTTCTTTAGAAGCTACTTGTATAGCTTTAGCAAGCTTAGGAAAAAGCTTACTCATTTTATCCCATCTAGCTTCTTTAGAGGCCCTTCGATACTCAAATGCTCGTCCCATAATCTCTCACTTTCCCTAAAAAATTTTCAAGTTATCGAAGTATAAACTAAAAAGACTAATTAAAGCTTTAAATGATATGATTTTATAATCTAATTAAAGGATATTTTTGTGCATATGGCAAAAAAAGGACTCTTTATTGCTTGGTTTTTTTTAATTCTTGCTATAATATTTGAAGTTTTAGGAACTAGCTTTTTAAAAATAGAAAATCAAATTTTAGGCTATTTTTTTATGACTTTATTTATCATTTTATCTTATTTTTTTATGAGTAAAGCCATTAAAACAATTCAAATAGGGCTAGCTTATGCTGTATGGGAACTTTTAGGTATTATATTCATACTTCTTACTTCTTTTATTATTTTTCAAGAACATATTAATTTAATCCAAACCATAGGAATATTTCTTTCTATTATTGGAATTATAATGATAAATAGCGGAGAGATTAAAAAATAATGTACATACTTTTCATAATAGCATCAGCATTTTTAGATATTATAGCTAATTTACTACTTAAAAAATCTCATGGTTTTAAATATAAAATTTGGGGTATAGCTGCTATTATTAATGCAGTATTAGCATTTTTCTTACTCTCTCTTTCTTTAAAACACATACCTTTAAGCATTGCTTATTCAACCTGGGGTGCGATAGGAATTATAGGAACTTGTTTAGGTGGATGGATTTTTTACCAAGAAAAATTAAATAAAATAGGCATTTTAGGCATCATTATAGTCATTATAGCAGTATTTTTACTTAATTATTAAAATTACTGCTATTTTTCCATCTTATTTTTTGCCTCAATCCCCATTAATGAGAGCGCGGTTTTAATACTAAGAGCAATTAAAGCAAAAAGTTTAAGTAAATCATCTTCATTAAAAGAACCTATGACTTTATTTTCATTATAAAATTTATGAAAATTAGCAGCTAAATTCTTAAGATAATCAGGAATTTTCTGCAAAGTTCTTCCTTCAAAAGCATCATTTAAAACAGATGTTAAATTTAAAGCTTCAAAAAGTAAATTAACTCCATCTTGATTTAAACTTTCTAAATTAGCATTTAAAACGTCACTTATTGTTTTATTTGCTCTAACAAAGACTTGATGAATTCTAGCATGAGCATAATTGATATAATATACAGGATTAGAACTATCTTCTTTTTTTAAATCACTTATATCAAATTCTAAATGCGTATCACATTTTTTACTTAAAAAAATATAACGTAAAGCATCACTTCCTATTTCATCAATAACTTCACTCATTAAAATAAAATTTCCAGATCTTTTACTCATTTTATAAGGTTCTCCGTCTTTAAGCAAAGAAACCATTTGCGCTAAAATAATTTCAAGATCACTAGGATTAAAACCCAAAAATTCCATTGCTGCTTTCATTCTAGAAATATAACCATGATGGTCCGCACCCCAAATATTAATACACTTATCATAAGAACGACTCATTTTATCTTTATGATATACAATATCTGCTGCCAAATAAGTTTCACGTCCATCTTCACGAATAATCACGCGATCTTTTTCATCGCCTTTTTGCGAAGAAGCAAGCCAAATTTTTCCTTCTTGCTCATAAATACCTTTATGTTTTTTTAAAGTATTTAAGGTTGTATTTAAATCTTTATAATAAGACCTTTCGCTAGCATAAGTATCAATTTTAATTTTTGCTTGTTCTAAATTTTGTTTAATTAAAACAAGCATCTTATCTTTTGCCCAATAAGATAGTGTAGAAATATTTTCTTCATTAAAAAATTCTTTACCAAAATTGTCAAAAGCTTCCTTAGCCAAATCTAAAATATATTCACCTTTATAGTATTCTTGAGGATATCTAACATCTTCTTTTAAAATATTTTCTTTTACAGCTAAAAAAATAGAAAGTCCTAATAAATAAATTTGATTACCTGCATCATTAACATAATATTCTGTATCAAATTTATAACCCAAGTGCCTTGCAAGTCTTGCTAAAGTATCCCCAAAAACAGCACCTCTTGCATGTCCTATATGCAAAGGTCCTGTGGGATTAGCGCTTACATATTCAAGCAAAAAACTTTTTTGCTTTTTCTCTCCTTTAGCAAAATTATGAGGATTTTTCAAAGCCTTAGTAGCAAGTTCATTTAAAAAAGTTTTTGAAATTTTAAAATTTAAATATCCATTAAGAGTTTCAACTTTTTCAAAACAAAAATGATTTTTAAACTGACTTGCTAAATCATCAGCAATAAGCACGGGAGATTTTTTTAATTCTTTAGCTAATGAAAAAGCTAAAGGGGTGGCAAAATGTGCCAAATTTTTATCTTTAGGATTTTCAAGCACAAAATCATAGTTTAAAACTTTCTTAATCTCATTAAAAATAATACTCTTCAAAAAATCAAACCTTAAACTTTTTTAACTTCGTCTAAATTAGCATCAGTTGATTTCTTATCTAAATCTTGTTTTTCCTCAATTTTTTGAGTATTTTTTGCTAATTCATCATTATTCATTTCATCTTTAAAAGTTTTAATACCTTTACCCAAACCTTTTGCAAGTTCTGGAATTTTTTTTGCTCCAAAAAGTAATACAACAATCAACAAAATCACCAACCAATGACTAGGACTTGACCAACCACCCATTTTATCCTCCTTTATTCCAAATATTTTGAATTTGTTCTAGATTTTGCCCCTTGATTTTGCATTTATGGGAGATTAAAATCGCTCGTAATGCTTCATAACTTTGCTCTAACTTATCATTAATAATCAAATAATCATATTCACAAAGTTCTTTCATTTCATTACTAGCATTTTGTAATCTTTTTTCTAGTTGTATTATTGTATCAGTATTTCGCTTAATAAGTCTTTTTTTTAACTCATCTTTACTTTTTGTAGTTACAAACACAGAAACAAGATTATCTTGCATTTTTGCTTTAACAATCTTAAAGCCTTGCACATCTATATCAAAAATAACTATTTTTCCATTATTTAAAGCATTTTGAGTATGTTTAAAAGAAGTACCATAAAAATTTCCATGTACTTTTGCCCATTCTAAAAAACAACCATCATCTATATCTTTTTGAAACTCTTCATACGAAATAAAATGATAATGTATGCCATTTTTTTCATCTTCTCTAGGTTTTCGAGTGGTTGAAGAAATAGAAAAATAAAGCTCTTCTTTAAATTCATCAAAAAGTTTTTTTAAAAGAGTCGATTTTCCAGCCCCACTAGGACCTGAAATCAATAAAATAAAACCTTTCAATTTTTTTAATCCTCATTAAAACTAACATGAATATTTATATTCATATTCATACCCTTAAGAGCAGCTTTTAAAGTATCATCTTTAATGCTAGAAGTAATAGCCCCTGCTATACTTTGAGTAAGCTCATTGACTATTGCCTCATTATTATTGTTTATATTTATCATATCAGATTTTTGATCTTTTTCATCTTTAATTACCACAGCTTCTCCAAGAGCTTCTTGTATCTCACTCTCTTTTAAAATATCAAAATCACTTATATTTAAATTTGGCACAATAACTTCTTCTTCACTAAGACCTAATTCTTTATCCAAAATAGGATCATCTTTAAAATCTTCTAAAACTTTAACACCATTATCTTTTTCAATATCATAATCAAGTTCATCAAGCTCGGCAAGTTCTTCTTTAATTTGTTCTTGGGTGCTTAAATGAGCAAAATCTTGTAAAGACTCTTGATTTTCTTTTGTAATTTCTTCTTCTACAATAGGAGAGAAATCTTGTAAAGACTCTTGAGCATTATTTTCTTTTATCTGACCCAAAAATTCAGCATCCTTAGGAATATCATCAAAATCAATTTCTTTTTCTTGCTCTTCAACCACAAGAATATCATCAAAATTATTTACATTTTCTAATAATTCTTTTTCATCAACTTGCTCATCTTTATTTTCCAAATTATTTAAATCTTCAAGTTCATGAGTTTGTATATTTTGCTCTTTTTCATCCTCAACTAAATCTTGTTTTAAATCATCTTCAATTTGCTTTTGATTGCAATCTTCTTGCTTTAAATTATCATCTTGAATTACTTCATTTTCTACTTGATCAAGCGTATCTAAAGCATCTGAATTTCCACTATCTAAACTTAAATCTTCTAAATCATTATCTAAATTAATATCTAAAGAACTATCATCAATATCTTCTAAATGCAAATCAGTATCTTCACTTTCATTTACAACAGATATATATTCTTTAATCTCTTCATTATTAAATAAATTAAGAAAATCTGTAGGTAAAAAAGGTTTTTGTAAAATTTGTGCATCAATATCTATATTTTGATTACGTGGTGCTAAAAAAATCAATTTTTCGCATTTTTCTTTAAGAATTTTTAAAGGTGCTGGCGTATCACTATCTACTACAATTACATCATAATAAGGTAAATTTTCATCATAAGCACTAAGCTCTTCAAAATCATAAGACATTTTTTTTGCACTTAAACTCACAAGCCTTGAAACCACAGGGTTTTCGTTTAAAAGTAAAATTTTCATCACTTTAGTCCTTGAAAAATAATTGCTATTTTACGATAATTTCATTTATCCTTTCCTTAGGAGAAAAAAAGAGTTTGCATATGGGTTAAAACTTCTAAAATTAAATTTTTAAAATACTGCATCATCACAAGTAAAATAGCTATTAAAACTATAAAACCTATAGCAATTTTTATAGGATATCCAATCACTAAAAGATTAAATTGTGGCATAGTTTTCATCAAAAGTCCAAAAATTACATCTGATAAAAGCGAAATCGCAAGTATAGGAAAACTCATAGCAAAACCTATAATAAAAATATTTAATATACCCATATTTAAATAATGCATTAAATTTTCATGCAAATAAAATCCACCTAAAGTAATATATCCTAAAGAATAACTTAAAAATAAAAGTATTAAATGATGTCCATCAAAAGCTAGAAAAAATATAAGAGCAAGTAAATGTAAAATTTGTGCTATAATAGGCATATTAATTCCTGAATTAGGATCTAATACATTTGCTATAGTATAACCCATAGTAAAAGCAATTTGTTCACCTGCCATCATAATAATACCAAAAATAATTTGCAACATAAATCCAGCTATCATTCCAAAAACCACTTCGCTAATCAATTGCAAAACAAAAAAACTATCTAAATGCAAAGATTCCAACTTCGCAAAAGGATATAAATACATAGTTAAAAAAAGGGCTATAGTAGTTTTTATAATGATAGGAATTGAATTATGAGAAAAAAAAGGGAAAAAAACTACAAGACCACTCATCCTAGCAAAAAGCAACATAAAAGTGATAACATTTTTATCCCCTAAATAATTAACAAATTCCATTTGTATTTACAGTATAAATTTTATCACAAAAACTTGCAAGTTTAACATCATGGGTAACGAAAAATAAAGCTGCATTATTTTCTTTAACATAAGAAATTAAAAGTTCTATCACATTTTGAGCATTTTCAAAATCTAAATTTCCAGTAGCTTCATCAGCAAAAATAATTTTTGGTTTTTTGCAAAGCACACGTGCAATACTAACACGCTGCTGCTGTCCTCCACTTAATTGACCTATATTATAATCTAAAAGTTTATCAATACCTAATCTTTTTAAAATTTTTTCATCTAAATTTTCACCCGATAAAACACTAGCAAGTTCAATATTTTCAAAAGTAGAAAAACCTTTAAAAAGATAATGTGCTTGAAAAATAATACCAAAATCATAACGGCGTATTTTAATTCTTTTGTTTTCATCCATTTTGTAAAGATTATGATTTTTAAAAAAAACTTCACCCTTTCTAGGATTTAATAAAGAGGAAAGTATATGCAAAAGGGTAGATTTTCCACAACCGCTAGTACCTTGTATGGCAATACAATCTTTTGCTTTTAAAATTAAATTTAAATTATTAAAGAGCGGATAATCAAAACTATGACCAATATTTTCCGCTCTTAAAAGTTCCATTTTATATTTTTAAAGCTGGGCAGCAACTTCAGCCGCAAAATCTTCAACCTTTTTTTCTAAACCTTCACCGACTTCAAAACGGATAAATTCAATAATTTTAATTTTTCCGCCAAATTCTTTTTCTTTTTCAGCAAGTACTTGCTCTATAGTTTTTTTATCATCTAAAACATAAAATTGACCCATTAAAGTAAGCTTGCTATCAAGTTGAGAATTATCTGCAATAAAGCTATTTATTTTACCTGGAATAATATTAGCCCAAATTTTTTCAGGTTTACCTTGAGCCTTAAGTTCTTCTTTAATTTCTTCTTCAACCTTTTTTAAAATCGCATCACTAAGTTGTTTACGACTTGCAAATTGAGGAATTTTAAGTTCAGGTTTATTAGGATCTTTGAGTCTACGTCTTTCTTCATTTTCCTTTTCAAACTCTGCAACCAAAGCCTTATACTCATTTTCTATAAAAAGCATATCTAAATCTTCATAACTTAAATAACTTGGCTTCATCGCTGCAATATGCATACAAATTTGTTTTAAAAAACCTCTTAATTTTAAAGCAACTTCTTCATTATCACAAGCTGCAGCAATCACAACACCTACACGCCCATTAGTATGAATGTAACCATTAACAACACCATGAACACCTGCTTTTAAAGTAGCAAATCTTCTTACAACTAAATTTTCACCTATAGTAGCAATTTGACTTTTTAAATATTCTTCAAATTTTACCCCATTAATAGTACTTGAATAAAGCTCTTCTACACTTTGTAAATTATTATCTTGAATATGAAGTGTTGTATCTTTTGTTAAAGCAATAAATTGATCATTTTTAGCTACAAAATCTGTTTCAGAATTAATTTCACTTACAGTTGCACTTGTAAAATCATCACTTATTTTTACACTAATTAAACCTTCAGCTGCAAGTCTATCTGCTTTCTTAGCGGCTTTACCTAAACCTTTTTCTCTTAAAAGCTGAACTGCTTTATCAAAATCTCCATTTGTTTCGCTTAAAGCATTTTTACAATCCATCATCCCCGCTCCCGTACTTTCGCGGAGTTCTTTTACCATAGCAGCAGTAATTTCAGCCATTATTCTTGCTCCTCATCAAAATCTTCTTGACCCATCGCTTCATCTAAAACTTCTTTTTTTTCTTCATCTGTAATTTCTTTTTCTTCATTTGGTAAAACTTCTCCATCTTGCTCTCTTAAAGCTTTACCTTCATTAATAGCTTCAGCCATTTCTTGACAAAAAAGTTGTACTGAACGAATAGCATCATCATTTCCAGGAATTGGATAAGTTACCAAATCAGGATCACAATTTGTATCAAGTGGAGCTACTACAGGAATTTTTAAGCGATTTGCTTCTTGCACTGCAATCTTTTCTTTTACTGTATCAATAACAAAAATCATATCTGGTTGCGTTTTCATATAGCGAATTCCACCAAGATAAGCCAATAATTTTTCTTTTTTTCTAGTAAGCATTAAAGCTTCTTTTTTAGTTAAAAGCTTAATACTTCCATCTTCTTCCATTTTTTCAATAACTTCTAATTTTCTAATTGATTGACGAATGGTTCCAAAATTAGTCATCATGCCGCCAAGCCATCTATGATTAACATAAGGCATACCGCATTTTTCAGCATATTCTTTTATAGCACCACCTGCTTGCTTTTTAGTTCCTACAAAAAGTATAGTTTTACCTTCAGCAGCAGCATCACGAACGATATTATAAGTATATCTAAAATATCTTAAGGTTTTTTGCAAATCAATGACATAAATTCCTTTTCTTTCACCAAAAATAAATTTTTTCATTTTTGGATTCCAACGCCTTGTTTGATGACCAAAATGTACACCACATTCTAATAAATCTCTCATGCTAACCATGAACTTTCTCCTTAAACATTTAGCTTTATTCCTCCGCATCCTTTAATTTATATAAGCTAAAAGGATAGATGCGTGTGAAATGAAGCTAAAATTATACTAAATTTAAGTTTAGTTTTTACTTATAAATATATTCTTTAGTAAGACTTAATTTATTATTAATTTCTTTTGTAATTAAAAATTGAAATAAATCTACACTTCCTATACGAAAAGCAGATGCACAAGAACGTAAATATAAATTCCACATTCTTATAAATTCTTCATCATATTGTTTCCTTACTTCTGTTAAAACTTGATTAAAATTTTGCTCCCATAAATCTAAAGTTTTTGCATAATGAATCCTTAAACTTTCAGCTAAAAGAAGATGAAAATCCCATTCACTCATAGTACTTACAACTTCTCTTAAAGAAGGTAAATATCCTCCTGGAAAAATATATTTATCTATCCACGCATTAGTATTGCCTTCAAACATAGCTAAAATTGAATGCAAAAGCATAGATCCTCCTGGCTTTAACACTTGTTTAACCTTCATAAAATAAAGTCCTAAATTTTCTTTACCCACATGTTCAAACATACCAACTGAAACAACTTTATCAAAATAATCTTCAAATTCTAAATCTTGATAATTTTGCAATCTAATTTCTATTTGATTTTCAAGACCTAATTCCTTAACCCTTTCTTGAGCTTTTTTACATTGTTCTTTAGAAATAGTAATACCAACAACCTCAACTCCATATTTTTGTGCTGCCATAACAGAAAGCCAACCCCAACCGCAGCCAATATCTAAAAGTTTTTCATTGGGCTTTAAATCAAGTTTTTTAAGAGTATGTTCTATTTTATTAATTTGAGCTTGATAAAGCGTATCATTAGAATTTTTAAAATAAGCACAAGAATAACTCATAGTATCATCAAGCCAAAGTTTATAAAAATCATTACCTATATCATAGTGGCTTTTAATATTTTTGCTTTCTTGTTTTTGATTAATTTTGCTTAACACTTGTTCTTTTTTCTTTAAAAAAGATTGATTAGAAAAATAATATAATATTTTAGCAATTTCATCATAATCGCCTTCTATATCAAGTTTAGCCTCCATATAATGTTTTGCAAAAACCAAACTTGTATCGCTAAATAATTTTAAAAAAGGAATTTTTTCTTTAAAAATCAAAGAAAATTTACTAGGTTGTTTTCCAATCACAATTTCTTCTTTATCCCAAAAAACAACTCTAAAATTTCCATAATTCCATTTTTTTAAAATTAATTTAATTAAACTTTTTTCCAGCATCAAAATACTCCTGATATTATAAAAAATAATTTTATGTCTGAAGAGTATCTCTATTTGAATATTAAAATTTAATAAAAATGTAAAAAAAATAAGATTTTTTACCACTATAAATTATATAGTGGTAAAAATGTAATATGAAAATATAATATTAATGCAATTTAGACCAGATATAACGCTTCCAAGCTATAGCAAAAACACTTAAAATCACAAAGAAAATTATGATATAAACCCCAGTATTTTGTCTTTGTTCTTTTTTACTATCTCCCACTTGTTCGATATAAGAAACAACTTGCTCTTGTGCATTTTGCGTTAAACCCACTCTTGGCATAGCAGTTCCTGGAAGAAGTTTTTGAGTATTGTTAATAAAATTATGTAAATACTCTTCTCCTCGAGATCTAATCATCATAGAAAGATCAGGTGGAATAGATCCTAAATAGGTTTTTAAATCCTGTTGATTAGATGAGGCAAAAAAATTATCATATTTCATATCATGGCAACGACCACAAGCTTCAATAAAAGTAGCCTTGTTTTTAGCAAAACTTATCTCTTTTTCCACTAAAGCCATTTTTTGTGCAGAGTTTTCCATTTTAGCATATTTAGCTTCAATCTCTTTTTTAATAACTAAATCTTCATTGGCTTCAAATCTAGCACCTATCTCTTTAAGATAAGCAATAACATTAGCTACATTTGCATATACAAGTTCTTCATTTTCACCCGAAGTTTCAGTATTATAAGCTGTCATGATAAAAGCATCTCCAAATTTATGATCCACTTTTAAAGCAAGTGCAGGATGCATAATTAAAGCTGCTAAAAACTTCTCATCAAAAATAACTCCTGCTGCACTAAGATCAGGTGGAACAACACCTAAAGAAGAATCTGTAATATTAGCCATAATACCATCTTCTTTTATACCATGACATGCAAAACAATTATTTTGAAAAAATTCTTTTCCTTTTTTTGGATCACCTTTAATAAAATCTATCTTTGCAACATCTGCCCAAAGCGCTTCTATTTTATTTAAATTTTCTCTAGCTTGATCAAGTTCTTTTTGAGCACTTTGAATTTTTTTAGCATCTCCTAAAGCTTGAGCTTCTTTTAAAGCTAATTCCTTATTTTCAACTATATTTTTTGCAAAACTAGTATCTTCTATAGCAAAATTAAAATTTGCAGGGGCAACATGAGGCTTCATAACTGAATGTGCATAAGGCTCAACTCCCCAATATACAAGAGCAGTAAAAACTACTACCACTAAAAATATTTTTAATTCTCTCATTACTTAGATCCTTTTCTTTCCATAATTGTAATAATAGGTAAAACTACAATCAACAAAAGTAAAAATACAACAGAAGCATAAAATCCAACCCAAGCGTTAAGACCTGTTGGAGGAAGTTTTCCATAAATCGTAAGAACAATTAAATCAAGCAATAAAACCCAAAACCAAATAAAAAATAAAGGTCTTTCATGAGCTGGTTTTACAACTTCACTTCTATCAAGCCAAGGAAGTAAAAAGAAAATTACTTGAGCAATACCAAAAGCAAGCAAACCTATGTCAAAAGCCTTAATACCTGCAATATCAAAGAAAAATCCTCTTAAAACCTCGTAGCTCCATAAAAAATACCATTCAGGATAGATATGAGCTGGAGTTTTAAGAGCATCTGCAGGATCAAAGTTAATAGGATCCATGGCAAAATCAAATTTAAAACATACTAAATAAAAAAAGAAAACCATAAAAAAACTTATATACATAAAGTCTTTAGATAAAAATCCTGGCCAAAAAGGGATAACTTTAGAATTTTTTGTATCACCTGCTATATATTTTTCAGCTTCTAAATCAAAATCTAACTCTTCAGCAATTTCATTATTTACATGAGGAATTCTTAAAGAATAAAAATGAAATACAATAATTCCTATAATCACTATAGGAAGCAAACACACATGCAACATAAAAAATCTCGTTAAAGTTGGATCAGAAACAGCATAATCACCACGAATCCAAATTACAAGCTCAGGTCCAATAAAAGGAATGCCTCCAAAAAGATTAGTAATAACTTGAGCTGCCCAATAACTCATTTGTCCCCAAGGAAGCATATAACCACTAAAAGCTTCGGCAGAAAATACCACAAATAAAAGCATACCGCTAACCCAAATCATCTCACGGCCTCTTTTATAAGAACCATAATAAATTCCTGTTAACATATGTATATATATAATTAAAAATACAACAGAAGCGGCAACACCATGCATATGGCGCCAAAGCCAACCATAATCAACTTCTTGCATAATAGTTTTATTTACGCTATCAAAAGCAAGGGCGGTATCTGGTTTGTAATACATTACAAGTAAAAGTCCTGTAACAAAAAGCACAGTAAAAAGAGTGGTTAAAATCACTCCCATAGCCCAAAGAAAATTAATTTGCTTTGGTATCCAATATTTAACCATTAAAACATCAAGTAATTTATGGATTGCAAGTCTTTGATCTAACCAATCTACAAGACCATTAGCTTTTCTAATTTGCGCCATTTTAAACCCCTTCTGCCATTTTTTTATATTCAGAACCTTCCTCACCTAAAACAAGTTTAGTGCCATCGATTCTAAAAGGAGGAATTTCAAGAGGTTTTGGAGGAGGTCCAAAAACATTTTTTCCACTAACATCAAATTCTCCACCATGACAGGCACATTTAAATAATTGCTCACTTGCTTGATAAGCAGGAATGCAACCTAAATGCGTACAAAGCCCTATAACTACAGTATAAGCTGAGTTATTAACTATAACATCGCGTTTAAGATCCTTTGGCATACTTGCGTCTTTTTTTAATATAAAAATAGGCTTTTTACGCCATTCTATAGTTCTAAGCTCTCCATCTTGCATTCCAGATAAATCTACTGTAGTAAAACCTGCAGCTTTAACACTTGGAAGAGGATCCCAAGTTTTTTTCATCGCAACAAGCGAGAAAACACCGCCCACAGCAGCTACGCTTCCAAATGCGAAACCCATAAAGCTTCGTCTACTCTTAGATGTAGCCATAACTTGTCCTTTCGATTTTTATTATTTATTTTAGGAAAGTTAAAAGTTTATCTAAATTAAAATTAATTTTTTCTTTGTTTTATAAGTTTTAATTATTAAGCAAAAAGAAAGAAATTATGTTAATTCAAAATTATTCAATTAAAATAATCACAAGCTGATAAAAAATGTTTATCTATATTTTATATATTATATAATTAAAATATTTTAATTCATTAAATTTTTTAAAATAAAACTTTATAGTTAAAAGATTTTTATACATCAAAATCCCAAACTAAATAAGTTTATTTTAATAAATTATAAACAAAATATAATTTTAAAATTAAAATCAGTTCTTAAAAAGTACATTAATATTTAAAATAAAAAATTTATTTTAAATATTTTAAAACTCTAAATCAAAATTTTAAGCTTTTTTCTTTTGCATTTTAATATAAATTTGTAAAATATCAAGCGCAGCAGGAGTAATACCACTAATTTGACTTGCAGCAAAAATAGTAAGAGGCTTATAATGATTAAGTTTTTCAACCACTTCATTACTTAAACCACTTACATTTTTAAAATCAAAATTATCAGGAATTTTAAGCTGATTTAAGTTTTTCATTTTTTCTACCTGAGCTTTTTGCATACTAATATAATGATAATACTTAGCCTCATTTAAAATTTCTCTTAAAGAATATTCATCCATGGTTTCAAACATAGGGTCAAGTTTAATTAATTTTTCTATATTAAAACTAGCCCTTGCAACAATTTTTTGAAGGCTAACAATAGAAGAAATTTTATCTTCTGCTAAACTCTGTAAAAAAGCATTATTTTGATTATTAGGAGTTAATTCTTTAGAAAGTAAAAATTTTATTCCTTTATCAGCATTATTTTTAATATTTTGTATATAATTAAAATCTTCTTCGCTTAAAAGCTTAAAATCATGACCATATTTGCCAAGCCTAAGTATAGCATTCTCCTCCCTTAAAAGTAATCTAAACTCAGCCCTTGAAGTAAACATTCTATAAGGCTCTTTTGTACCTTTAATAACTAAATCATCGATTAAAACGCCTATATAAGCTTCATCTCGCCTTAAAACAAAAGGTTCTTTTTTATCTATACTCAAACACGCATTAATGCCTGCAATAAAACCTTGTGCTGCAGCTTCTTCATAACCTGTTGTTCCATTAATTTGTCCAGCACAATAAAGATTATTAATTTTTTTAAGCTCTAAAGTATGCTTTAATTCTGTTGGATCAATATAATCATATTCTATAGCATAACCAAAACGTGTAATCTTAGCATTTTCAAAACCTTTTATAGAACGCAACATTTGAATTTGAACCTCATAAGGCAAAGAAGTTGAGAAACCATTAATATAATATTCTGTAGCATCTATAGTTTGTGGTTCTATAAAAAGATGATGACTTTCTTTATCAACAAAACGATTAATCTTATCTTCTATAGAAGGGCAATATCTTGGTCCCACACCTTCAATCTGTCCTGTAAACAATGGGGCACGATAAAAATTATTCTTAATAATTTTATGAGTAGTAGTATTTGTACGCGCTATATAACAAGGAAGTTGTTTAGGATGAAAATTTTTTGAACGGAAGCTAAAAGCTTTAGGATTTGTATCCCCATTTTGAATCTCAAGTACACTAAAATTAATACTTTTTGCATCTACTCTTGGGCAAGTTCCTGTTTTTAAACGCCCCATTCTTAAACCTAAAGTTTGCAAATAATTACCGAGTTTTATTGAAGAAAGTTCACCAACCCTTCCTGCTTGAAGTTTATTTTCACCTATATGAATAAGTCCATTTAAAAAAGTCCCTGCTGTAAGTATAATTTTTTTAGCAAAATAATTATTCTTTAAGTTTGTTTTTACGCCTTTAACTTCATTGTTTTCTAAAATTAAATCACTAACTTGCTCTTGAGAAATTTCTAAATTAGATAAATTTAAAAGCTTATTACGTGCAATAATGCGGTATTTATCCATATCAATTTGAGCCCTACTACCTTGAACAGCTACACCCTTACTTTCATTTAAAATGCGAAATTGTATCCCTGCTTCATCAGTAATCTCTCCCATAAGTCCGCCCATAGCATCAAGCTCTTTTACTAAATGCCCTTTTGCAAGACCACCTATAGCAGGATTGCAACTTGGAGCTCCTATTTGATCTATTAAGGTAGTTAAAAGTAGGGTTTTTTTTCCCATCCTAGCGGCTGCTGCACTCGCTTCAATTCCTGCATGACCACCACCTATAACAATGATATCAAACATATTATACCTTGAAAATTGATGAATTTTAAAAAAATTATATAATATTTAGACTTAAAACAAAGCTGTTTTAAATTTTTATAACAATACTATTTAATCTCTTGAAGAGAAAAAATAAATTCATTGTAGGTTTTACCTTTATCTTTACAAAATTTTTCAAGCATTTCTACACCTTTATTCAAACCTTCTTGTTTTTCAATTTTTAAAAGTTCCCTATAAAGTCTTTCTATAATAGTAATAGCACTTTTATTTGGCATACGTCTTACAGAATAATAACCTATGATTTTATTATTTATATCCACAGAAGGAGTAACATTTGCAAATACCCAATAAAAATTATTATTTTTAGTTTTATTTTTAACATAAGCAAAAATTTCCCTACCTTCTTTTACGTGATCCCACAAATATTTAAAAACTGTTTTTGGCATTTCTTCATGTCTTACTATATTATGAAGCTTATTTAAAACTTCTTTCATGCTATGCATATTTTAAAAAATCATCATTTGCATAAATTATTCTGCCTTTTAAATCTGTTTTAGAGGTAATTAAACTATCTTCTTGTAAAAAAATTTCTTGTGACATTTCCATCCTTAATTTATAATTTTAATTTATTCAAAATTTCACTACTTTTTTGCTCAAATGCTTTAACATCTCTTACAATAATATCATACATCTTTTGATCTATATAATCTTGATTTGAATTTTCTATAGCTTTTTTAGCACTATTTCTTATAAATTCTTTTCCTGAATTTAATTCTATTTCAGAGCTTAGTTCATTAATAATACTTTGAATTCTCTTATCTTCACAAAGACTAGAAATTGGATGCATGGTCTTAAAATCAAATTGCTTACCTCCATTTAAATTTAAATATACATTTGATTTATAAAGAATATGATCAATTTTTACCACAGATAAAATTAATCTTTTGGCAAAAGATCCAAAACTAACACCAAGTTTAGCACTATTTTCCTCTAAATGTTTAAAAGCTTGAGAAAATTTATCAATCCTTTTTTCGGATTTACTAACAATATTAAAAACCTGCTCACTACCATTTTGAATATTTATAAAATCTTGTTGCATGGTATGCATTACAATAGTAATTTCATAAGTTAACTTTTGAGTTCTTTCTGCTAATTTCCTTATTTCATCAGCCACAACTGCAAAACCTCTACCATATTCTTTAGCTCTTGCTGCTTCAATAGCCGCATTTAATGCTAAAAGATTTGTTTTTTCAGCAACACCATGTATTATTTCAACAATAGAAGTGATATTTTGAGAATTAGTCACAAAAGTTTGTATCATATCCTTACTTAGATTAACACCTTCCATTAAAGAATGCATTGCTTTACTCAAAGAATGAATTTCTAAACCATTTTCTGTCGCTGTATGAGTAATCACATCAACTATTTGATATACTTCTTGCATTAAATTAATATCTTCATTTAATGAAAAGGAAATTTCAGACATATCTTTATTTTGACTTCCAAGACTTAAATCCATTAAAGTTTTCGATAAAGCATTTTTAAAAATAGTTTTTGCCCTAAGTTCGATATTAAATAAAGCTTGATTAATAAATTTAATATTATAAGCAAAAATTCCTTTTAAACCTTCAGGCAAAGCTTTACGGTAAAATTCACCTTTTTGAGAACATAAAATAGAAGTATTGATTTCTCTTAAATATGCTTCAAGTCTATCAATAGTATTATTAAGATTATTAGCTATTTTAGCTAATTTCTTATTTTTTGTTTTAATATAAATGATTCTATTATCAAAATTACCCTCTTTTAATTCTTTAGAAAGAATTTGAAATTTATCTATCATTATTTGCTCATCTTTATAATAAATAATAAGATAAATTATTAAAATAGCAATTAAAATCAAAATCAATATTCCAAGATAAATTATGAATAAAAGCAATACTTAAAATACTTAAAATAATTAAAAAAATAGCAAGTAGCAATCCATTTTTTATCATAAAACAATCAATCCTTAAATTTTAAAAAATTTTTGAAGTTTTATAAATTAAAGTAATCTTTTAGTAATATATTACTTTAACTTTAAGTATAGAAAATTATATAATTAAAAGATTAAATATATCTTAATTTGATATTTTATTGTAAATTAAAAGTAAGCTTGCAATACTCTTTTAGATAAGTTATACAACACTTAAATTAAAGTTTTTTATATCTACTAAAATAAAATTAAAAATCAATTGGATTTGATATATTATTTTAATAAAAAACTTCATATTGATTATCCATGATACATAATTTTAATTATTTAGACTAAATTTTTAATGTATATTTTTCAACTAAAAAATATACATTTCACATTTATTTTATTAAATATTATTATATATAATTGATTAAAAAAATTATAATTAAAATATTTTTAAAAAAAGATTTTTTATAATTTTATAAAATTTATTTTCTATTAAAATTAAAAATTTATTAATTAAACATTAAACTTACTTTTTGTTTAAAATTTTAAGGAGCGTATTAATCTTGGAAAATTTAAATCAAACTTTCATACAAAATAAACCTTCCCTGAAACGCATCTTAAAAAGTCTTGGATTTTGGGTAATTATAGGTATCATAGCAGATATTATACTTGGTTATACTAATAAAGAATTAGCTCTTATTAGCAAACCAGGAGTTGATTATTTTATCCATGCTTTAAAAATTCTCATTGGTCCTATTATTTTTGTAACTTTAGTTTTAGGTATTATAAGCCTTGAAAGTTTAAAAAAAGTTGGAAGCTTAGGTATTAAAGCAGTTATTTATTTTGAAATAGTAAGTACATTTGCTCTAGCTATAGGTATTTTTATGGCAAATATTATGCAACCAGGGCAAGGTATGAATCTTGATCCTAATCAATTAGATTCTAAACTTGTAGAAAAATATATTCTTCAAACTAATCAAATAAGTGCTAGTTCAGAAATTATGCATATTTTACAAGATGCAATACCTACTGATATTATCACACCTTTTACAGATGGAAAAACTATACAAGTTTTAATCATTGCTATTATTACCGCTTTAATCATTTCTTTAATGAAAACACAGGATAAGCAAGCCATACAAAGAGTTTTTGAAGTTATTCAAAATTTTAATTTTTAAAATTTTACAAATTATCATGTATTTTAGTCCCATTGCTGCATTTTCAGCTATGGCAGTACTTATAG
The DNA here is from genome assembly GCF_001687475.2 of Campylobacter hepaticus. NCBI lineage: Bacteria > Pseudomonadati > Campylobacterota > Epsilonproteobacteria > Campylobacterales > Campylobacteraceae > Campylobacter > Campylobacter hepaticus. The sequence continues at coordinate 211,570 of NZ_CP031611.1, read as the reverse complement.
CACAATATGGTATTAGCTCTTTGATCAATTTAGCTTATTTACTTTTAGTTATGTTAATTTCATGTTTAATATTTATATTTGGTATTTTAGGCTTAATTTGTTATTTTGCAAAAGTAAATATATTTAAATTTATGAGGTTTATTTCAAGAGAAGTATTAATTGTCTTTGCAACTAGCTCAAGCGAATCTGCTCTTGCTCCTTTAATGCGTAAACTTGAAAAAGCAGGAGTATCAAAACAACAGTAGGACTTGTTTTACCTACAGGATATAGCTTCAATCTTGATTGCACTAATATTTATTTAGCTATGAGTCTAATTTTTTTAGCACAAGCTTTTAATGTCAATTTAAGTCTGACTCATGAAATTAGCATTTTAATTGTATTGATGATAGCCTCAAAAGGTGCAGTAGGTGTCACTGGATCAGGTTTTATCGTACTTGGAAGTACTTTAGCAGCTTTAGGGAATATGCATATTTCTGAAGCAAACGCAAGTTTAGCACAAGTTTTACCAGTAGCTGCTATAAGCATTCTTTTAGGAGTTGATAAATTCATGTCTGAAATAAGAGCTGTAGGCAATCTATGTGGCAATAGCGTTGCTGCCTTAATTGTTGCAATTTGGGATAAACAAATTGATTGGGAAAAATTTAACTATGCTATTAATCATCCAGAAGAATTTTACAATGCAGGAATGAATTAATGTATCCTTTGGAGGAAATCATATCGATTAATTTCTTTTAAAGTATTATCTTTCTTTTTAAATTGCTTTAAAAAATCCTCCTTAAAATTAAATTTAAATCCAATCTGAATTACAGTATCATCAATATTTTCAGGTGTACTATAATCACGATGCAATAAATTTAAAGTAAATACTTTATAAGGAGAATATGATATTTGATAATTTATCTTATCATTATCTTTACTAATATCAAAAATTAAAGCTGTATAAGTAGGAATTATAAAACTTACTCCAAGATATAAATTATTATCTGCTTCATTGGGTATACAATAATTACTATAAGCTTTTATTAAATTGCTATAAGCTAATTCCACTCCAAAACTTTTAATATCTTTTTGTTCTTTTTGCTTATCTATAAAACCATTAACTCCAAGTAAAAAATTTTCCGTTTCATAACGATTAATTAAACCGCCAGAATAATTATAATCATTTTCAGCTATAAAAAATTCTTTTTGAAAAAGCAAAGAATTATTCTCTCCTTCATAAAGAGAATTTAAATTTTTAATGCGAGCATTTTCATTTTTAAAATCCAAATTCCCATCTGTTTTATCTATACCATTGCTATTTTCTAAAGTTTTTGAAAGCAAATTATTAAAAATATTTTTAAAATCTATATCTTCTTCTGGAATTTTTGGTGCTTTTTTAATATTTTGATAATCAAAATGCTTCCAAGAATTTTTATGTTTATTTTTCATTAAAGCATCTTCAAGCTCATCAGAATTTAATAAAGAAAACAATATTATTATACAAAAAATACTCTTCATCTTCATTATATTCCTTCTTTACTTATATATAAAAATTTATTATAGAAAAATAGCATAAATAAAAAATTACATCTTGTAAAACTTAAAAAATAAATTTGCAAATTTAAAGTAAATATGTGTATAATTACAATTAAAAAAGGTTTATCAATGCAAAAAGATAATTTAATAGCTTTGATTATTTTTGTTATTAGTATTATTGCATTTATGACATGGGGCTTTGGTTATATTTCACAACACCAATTAATTCTTTTTATTCTTGCTTCTATATTCGGTATTTTTATGGCATTTAACATAGGGGGAAATGATGTTGCTAATTCTTTTGGAACAAGTGTTGGCGCTAAAACAGTAACAATTAAACAAGCTTTAATTATTGCTGCTGTATTTGAACTTAGTGGCGCAATTTTTGCTGGAGCAGAAGTTACTAAGACTATACGTAGCGGTATTGTCATTTTCCCAAATTCCCTTGATCCTATACTTTTTGTCATCATCATGCTTGCTGCACTCTTAAGCTCTGGAATTTGGATTTTTATTGCAACAAAAAAAGGCTTACCTGTATCAACTACCCATAGTATAGTAGGTGGAATTGTAGGAGCTAGCATTATGATGGGACTTTTAAAATTTGATGGTATTCAAACTCTTTCAATGGTTCAATGGAGTGAAATTTTAAAAATTGTTATTTCATGGATAGCTTCTCCTCTTTTAGGTGGAATTGTAGCTTACAGTATTTATTCTTATATAGATAAAAAAATTCTAAAACCATCAGAAAAACTTAACAATAATTTAAAAAATATTAAAAAAGAAAAAAAGAAATTTAAAGAACAATATCTTTTAGATCTTAAAAACAAAACTCTTCAAGAGCAAGTTAAAGAACTTACTTCTATAGCTTTAGAAGAAGAAGATCAAAACAATAGCGTTTATAAAAATAAAATGAAAAATTTCAAAGAACAAGAAAAAAATATCGATATTTATTCTATTTTAAAAACTCATATACCTATTATTGCTTGCATTGGTGCTATTATTATTTGCACTATGATTTTATTTAAAAGTTTAAACAATGTAAATACCCTAAATATTTTACAAAATTTTTGGATTATAGGAACCGTAGGAACTATAAGCTATGTTGGAACATTTGCTATAGTTAAAATTGTAAAAAAAACAGAACTTAATAAAACCACAGACAGAATTTTTTCATGGTTTCAAATCTTTACCGCATCAAGTTTCGCCTTTTCTCATGGTGCTAATGATATAGCCAATGCTATTGGACCCTTTGCAGCTATTTTAGATGTTTTAAAAAATAGCACTATAAACGCAAGTTCTCCAGTACCTTTTGCAGCTTTAGCAATGTTTGGAGTTGCTTTAGTCACAGGACTTTGGTTTTTAGGTAAAGATGTTATTACTACAGTTGGTTCAAAACTAGCAAACATACGCCCTACTACAGGATTTTCTGCAGAACTTGGGGCAAGTATTGTTATACTCCTAGCAACACAATTTGGAATTCCAGTAAGCTCTACACATACACTTATAGGAGCAATTTTAGGCATAGGAGTTTATAATAAAAATGCAAATTGGATGATGATGAAACCTATAGGATTGGCGTGGATTGTTACTTTACCTGCTGCAGGTATTATGGCAGCATTTATATTTTTAGCTTTTAAATTATCTTTAAAAATTTAAAAAATCTATTTTATAAAATTTTTCCCTCAATCATATGCATCTTAACACTTCCAAAAAGTCTATCCTGTGCATAAAGAGAATTTTGCGGAAGATTAATTTTTTCATTTTCATCAACAAGGATTAAATTTGCATCTTTTCCTTTTTCTATAATACCGCTATTAAGCCCTAAAAATTCACTAGGATTTTTACTTGTAAAACGACAAAGCTCATACCAAGTTAAAAAATCATCTTTAATTAAAAAAGTATAACAAAGACTCACAAACTCACAAATGCTATGTATACCAAAAGCTGCTTCATCAAAAAGCAAATCTTTTAAAACAAAGGATTTAGGACTATGCAAAGAAGTTAAAAAATTGATTTTTCCTTCTTTTAAAGCATTTTTTAAAGCTAAAGCATCTTCCTTACTTCTTAAAGGAGGCATAAGCTTAGCAGCTGTATTAAAATTTTGGCAAGCTGTATCATTTTTAATAAGATGATGTATACTTACAAGTTTTAAATCTGTATCATGCAATAATTCTAAAGAGTCTTGCAAACTTAAAAGATCAAAAACTACCTTATTTTTATAAAATTTAGCAAGCTCTTTCATCTTAGCTACTTGACTTGTTTCAGCAATCTTACTCATGCCAGAAAGCCCCAAATCAAAACTTGTTAAACAATCATTCATCACCCCATTATCATCAAAATCTTCATCATAACAACGCACAAATAGTGGCACATTTTTCATAAAAGCATATTGAGAACTTACTTTTAAAATATTTGCACTTAAAGAACTATCTAGCTCTAAAGCACAAGCTCCTTTATTTAAAAAAGTAGCTAAATTTTTAAGTTTATCTCTAGAATCAGTAACGCGTATGCTTAAAAAAAAATTCAGTCTTCTTTGTCTAATATTTTGTAAAAATAAAACAAAATTTTCTTCATCAAAATGCATACAATCACGCAAAACTATACAAGAAATTCCAGCTTTTAAACATTCATTTTCAACAAGATCTAAATGAGTTAGAGAAAATTTATCATTTTTTAAATTCACGCATAAATCTACAAAAGAAGGAAGTAAAGTCATACCCTTGGCATCTATTACTTCCTCATCTTGTAATTTTAAACCAATATTTTTAATCTTTCCTTCTTGAATTTCTACATCTTGTAAAATATCTCCATAAAGTTTTGCATTTTTAATTACCATGCTTACCCTTAATTATAATTTTGTTTTAATAAATTTTGTGTTGCCTCATATACACTTTTACCTTTAAAAATTTCTACAATTTCATTAACAATGGGGGTATAAATCCCATTAAATTTTGCTAATTTTTCAATAGCATAAGCAGTTTTTACTCCTTCTGCCACTTCTTGTAATTCTTGTAAAATTTCTTTTAAACTTTTATTTTGAGCCAAAGCTAAACCTACACGATAATTTCTAGAAAGCACGCTAGAAGCTGTTAAAAACAAATCCCCCGCGCCACTTAAACCCAAAAAAGTTTCTTCTTTGGCCCCAAAAAATTTTCCAAAACGATGCATTTCTATAAGTCCTCTTGAAATCAATGCTGCTCTTGCATTATTACCCAATTTTAAACCATCACTAATCCCACTTGCAATAGCTAAAACATTTTTATAAGCACCGCAAATTTCAGCACCACGCACATCATCATCGATATAAATTTTAATAAAATCAGGAAAAAAACTTGCAAATTTTGCACAAAGATCTAAATTTTTACCGCTAATCATTAAAGCTGTAGGAAGTTTTTGCATTACTTCGCTAGCAAAAGAAGGTCCACTTAAAACACAAAAATCATCTTTTGATATAAAATCTAAAAAAATTTCATCTAAAAACTGACAAGTTTGATCTTGTATCCCTTTTGAAGCTATTAAAATTTTTTGCCCTTTGTAAATAAAATGTTTTTTAAGCCATGTATAAATTCCTTGAGAACTCAAAGCAAAAACAAGGTATTCACAATTTAAAGCTTCTTTAATACTTACAAAATCTTTTACATTACGCCCACAAGCAGAACTAAGCGAACAAGTATGGTTTTCTCTTAAAGCCACATGCAAAGCACTACCCCATTTTCCTGCACCAATAATTGCTATATTCATCAATCAAGCTTTGCTTTTAAAATAGTATTAACTTTAGTAGGATTAAAAGCACCTTTACTTTCTTTCATAATCTGACCTACAAAAAAACCAAAAAGCTTATCTTTACCATTTTTGTATTCTATAACTTTGCTTGGATTTGCATTTAGAATTTGTTCAACCACTTTTTCTATAGCCAAATCATCACTAACTTGTTTAAGTCCTAATTGATCTATAGCTAAATCAATATCAATATTTGTATTTTCAAATACATAAGCTAAGACATCTTTAGCAGCTTTTGCACTTATAATACCCTCTTCTATACGTTTGATTAAACTACCAAGCTTTTTTGCATCAATAGGAGAATTTTCTATAGTGAAATCACCTTTTAATAAACCCATAAGCTCAGTATTTAACCAATTCACACAAAGCTTAGGATTTAAATTTTGAGAAATTAAATCTTCAAAAAAACGACTCATCTCAAGCGAACTAATCAATACTTCAGCATCGCTTTCTTTTATCCCTAATTCATTTACAAAACGTATTTTTTTCTCATCAGGCAATTCAGGAATTTTTATATTTAAAAATTCATCTTTTAATAAAACTGGCAACAAATCAGGATCAGGAAAATAACGATATTCTGTAGCCTCTTCCTTATCACGCATGCTTTTTGTAATCAAATAAGTGGTATCAAAAAGTCTAGTTTCTTGCACTACTTTTTCTTTATAAATCCCATCTTCCCAAGCCTCACTTTGTCTTTTTATTTCATATTCTATAGCTTTTTGAATAAAACGAAAAGAATTAAGATTTTTAATTTCCACCCTAGTATAAAGTTTAGTATCACCTTTTGGTCTTATACTGACATTTGCATCACACCTAAAACTTCCTTCTTGCATATTTGCATCAGAAATATTTAAAAAACGTATAATAGCATGTAATTTTTTAAGATAAGCTACAGCTTCATCACTGCTTCTAAGCTCTGGTTCACTAACTATTTCAAGCAAAGGCGTTCCTGCACGATTTAAATCAACTTTAGAAAACCCACTTTCATGAATACTTTTACCCGCATCTTCTTCTAAATGCGCCCTTGTAATCCCTATACGTTTTTGCTCTCCATTTATATTAATAACAAGCTCTCCATTTTCTACTATAGGAATATCAAATTGTGAAATTTGATAAGCTTTAGGTAGATCAGGATAAAAATAATTTTTACGATTAAAAATACTTTTTTTGTTAATAGTTGCGTTTATAGCTTTTCCAAAAGCTATAGCTTTTTTTACAGCTTCTTCATTTAAAACAGGTAAAGCACCTGGCAAAGCTAAACAAGTAGGACAAACATTAATATTTGGATCTTCTCCAAAAGAAGTTGCACATGAACAAAAAATTTTTGTTTTAGTATTAAGTTGAGCATGAACTTCAAGTCCTATAACGACTTCAAACATTATTTTTCCTTCAAAGAAAATATTATAATAATTTAAATTTTATCGTTTTTTCTTTTAGAAAGGCTTTAAATATTAGTTTTAAATGCTATAATCTTTTAAAAAACAAAAATATAAAGGAGTTAATATGCCATTACTTGATAGTTTTAAAGTTGATCATACTAAAATGTCAGCACCTGCTGTGCGTTTAGCTAAAATCATGCAAACACCAAATGGTGATAATATTAGTGTATTTGATTTACGTTTTTGTACACCCAATAAAGATATAATGAGTGAAAAAGGTACACACACTTTAGAACATTTATTTGCAGGTTTTATGAGAGATCATTTAAATTCGAATTCAGTTGAAATTATCGATATTTCACCTATGGGATGTCGTACAGGTTTTTATATGAGTCTTATTGGCACACCAAATGAAAAAAATGTTGCTAAAGCTTGGGAAGCCTCAATGAAAGATATTTTAAATATACAAAATCAAAGTCAAATTCCTGAACTTAATATCTATCAATGCGGAAGTTATAAAATGCATTCTTTGGATGAAGCTAAAGAAATTGCACAAAAAGTTTTAAACTCAAATATAGGAATAATGGATAATGAAAAATTAAAGCTTGAATGTTTAAAGCTTAATCCTTAAAAATTTTAAGGATTAAGCTTTTTTTAATATATTTTTTTTTATAATTTTTAATATTTATTTCAAGGAGAAAATAATGCAACTGATGTACGAGATGTGTAGCATATAATATCTCCTTTGGCTTAACATTATGTTTCCAAAGGTCCAAAACAAGGTAAGGAGATATAATGTATAAGAAATTCAAAAATTTTATATTAATCTAAAATTTTTTAAATACTTAAAAAATTTTAACTTTTCTATCTTCTTATTTTAAAAATTTTAAGAAAAAATGATTTTATTTATATTTATAGTTAAAAAATTATAAAAAATATGAGAAAATTTAAATAAAAAAATACTTAAATTTAATTAATTTTTATTATAACTTAATATATAAATTCAAAATCACAATTTCTTTAAGACTAAGATAAAGGTGTCGATTATTTAAATTTCGACTTTTTAATCATTAAATACTAAAAATTATTAAAAAAAATATATTATATTTAAATATAATATATTTATTACAATAATTTAACTAAATACAAGGAGTACAAATTGACTGTATTTACAAAAGCTTTTTGCATAGCTACTCTTTTTAATACTTTTATATGGGAAAATGAAGAAATAAAAATTTCTATACCTAATAATCCTACAGACGAAAGTCATGCTCAAAAAATTAATACTCAACTTGCAAAAAGTTTAAAAGATACAGATTATACTCTTATTAATAGTAATTTCGCTATTTTAACAGGTTTAAATCCCATAAAAGATGGGTTTTATATAGAAAATGAGTATAATCGTAATATCATTACTGTCAAACAAGGAAATGAAGAGCTTCCTAAAATTAAAGCTTTGACTAAAACCTTACAAAGCAATAAAGTTAAAAATTTATCAAAGAAAAATCAGGGCACTTTAATCCCTACATTTTAAGGAGAAACCAATATGAACAATTCAATCATTTCTTATCCAAGAATAGGTGCAAATAGAGAATTAAAATTTGCTATTGAAAAATATTTCAAAAATCAAAGTTCAAAAGAAGAACTTATAGAAAATGCTAAAAAATTAAAAATTAAACATTGGCAAGAAATTCAAAGTTCAGGTATTGATTTTATACCTAGTAATGATTTTTCATTTTACGATAATGTTTTAGATGCTGCTGTACTTTTTAATATTATCCATACAAAATATAAAAAATTACATTTAGAACCATTAGATGAGTATTTTGCTCAAAGTCGTGGATACCAAGGTGAAAAAGGAGATACCACAGCCCTAGCAATGAAAAAATGGTTTAATACAAATTATCACTACTTAGTGCCCGAATGCGATGATGCCAATGCTATAGCATTAATAGGAGATAAAATTTTTAAAGATTACCTTGAAGCAAAAGAACTTAACATAGAAACAAAACCTGTTTTAATAGGTATTTTCACTCTATTTAAACTTATTTCGTTTAAGGATGAAAATGCTAAAAAATTAGCCAAAGAAAAACTTTTAAAAGCTTACATAGAACTCTTTAAAAAATTAAATGAATTAAAAGTAAACTGGCTTCAACTTGATGAACCTTATTTAGTTTATGATTTAAATGAACAAGATATATGCTTATTTGAAGAATTTTATACTCAACTTTTAGATCATAAACAAAATCTTAAGATTTTACTTCAAAGCTATTTTGGAGATCTAAGAGATATTTACCCTAAATTGTTAACAAGTCAATTTGATGGTCTAGGAATTGATTTTGTAGAAGGAAAAGAAAGTTTAAATTTAATCCAAAAATACGGATTTGCTAAAGATAAGATACTTTTTGCAGGAATAATAAATGGCAAAAATATTTATGCTAACAATTATGCTAAAAGTTTACAACTTATCAAAGAACTTAAGCAATATACTAAAAACATAGTTTTAAATACTTCTTGTTCGCTTTTGCATGTACCTTATAGCACAGAATTTGAAAATAAATTAAACCCAAATTATCTTAAAATTTTTGCTTTTGCTAAAGAAAAACTTAAAGAATTAAAAGAACTTAAAGAAATTTTAAATACAAGTGAAGAAAATCCTCTTCTTAAAGCCAACCAAGCTCTTTTTGAAAATATCCCTAATCGCACCAATGAAGAAGTTAAAGCTAGACTTCAAACTCTAAAAAAAGAAGATTTCATTAGACAACCTGAATTTAAAAAGCGCATAGCAATTCAAAAAGATTTCTTACAACTTCCACTTTTACCTACTACAACCATAGGATCTTTTCCCCAAAGTGCTGATGTAAGATCTAATCGTCTTGCCTTTAAACAGGAAAAAATTTCAGCTCAAACTTATACTGATTTTAATCAAAACAAAATCAAAGAATGTATTCAAATTCAAGAAGAAATAGGACTTGATGTTCTTGTACATGGAGAATTTGAAAGAAATGATATGGTGGAATATTTTGGAGAAAATTTAGAAGGATTTTTATTTACCCAAAATGGCTGGGTACAAAGTTATGGAACAAGATGCGTAAAACCTCCTGTAATTTGGGGAGATGTCTCACGTATAAAACCCATCACTTTATCATGGTCTAAATTTGCTCAAAATCTAAGCAAAAAAATTGTAAAAGGCATGCTTACAGGTCCTGTTACTATACTTAATTGGTCTTTTCCGCGAGAAGATATTAGTCTAAAACAAAGTGCCCAACAAATAGCTTTAGCCTTAAGAGATGAAGTTTTAGATCTTGAAAATGCAGGTATTAAAATCATACAAATTGATGAAGCTGCTCTAAGAGAAAAATTACCTTTAAGAAAAAGTGATTGGCATAGCGAGTATTTAGATTGGGCTATTCCTGCTTTTAATCTTGTACATAGTGGAGTTAAATCTACAACACAAATTCATACTCATATGTGCTATAGCGAATTCAATGATATTTTAAAAGAAATTGATGCTATGGATGCAGATGTTATATCTTTTGAAGCCTCAAGATCAAATTTAAATCTTTTAGATACCCTAAAAGCAAGTAAATTTCAAACCGAAGTAGGACCAGGTGTTTATGATATACACAGTCCTAGAGTACCTAGCGTAGAAGAATTAAATTCAACCATAGAAAAAATACTTGAAAAATTACCTAAAGAACAAATTTGGATCAATCCAGATTGTGGTCTTAAAACAAGATCTTATGAAGAAGTTGTAGCAGCTCTTAAAAACTTAGTTATTGCTACACAAAAAATAAGAGAAAAATTATAAAGGAGACTTTATGTGTAGCTTTTCTTTTGAAATTTTTCCACCAAGAAAAGATGAAAATATTAAAAATCTTGATGCAATTTTAGATGATTTAGGGCAATTAAGCCCTAATTTTATTAGTGTAACTTTTGGTGCTGGCGGATCTATTAACTCAAAAAATACTTTAGAAACAGCAAGCTTAATTCAAGAAAAATATAAAATTCCTAGTATAGTACATCTACCTTGTATTCATTCTAGCAAAGAAAAAATCACACAAATACTCCAACAATGCAAAGATAGACAACTTAATAAAATTCTTGCCTTAAGAGGAGATGTATGTAATAATCTTGAAAAAAGCAAAGATTTTTCTTATGCAAGTGATTTAATTTCTTTCATACAAAAATATAAAGATTTTGAAATTTATGCAGCCTGCTATCCTGAAAAACACAATGAATCTAAAAATTTTATTGAAGATATACACTATCTTAAAAATAAAGTTGATTTAGGAACAAATAAACTTATTACCCAGCTTTTTTATGATAATGATTTTTTTTATACTTTTAAACAAAATTGTGCCTTAGCTAATATCAATATTCCTATTTATGCAGGAATCATGCCTATTACCAATAAAAGACAAGTTTTAAAAATCACACAACTTTGTGGGTCCAAAATTCCGGCTAAATTTACTAAAATTTTAGAAAAATATGAAAACAATACCTTAGCTTTAGAAGATGCTGGAATTGCTTATGCAATAGATCAAATCATTGATTTAATTACAAGTGGGGTAGATGGAATCCATCTTTATACTATGAATAAATCTAGAGCAGCTATTAAAATTTATGAAGCTATTAAATATCTCATTAAAGTAAGTTAATTTTTATGATTTTTTAACTCATAATTTTTTAAAAGTAAAATAAAAATTAAAGTTAATAATAAGCCTGGGATAATTCCCAAGCAAAAATAAGTAAAAGAATTAAATTGAAAAAAGAAAAAGGCGCTAAAAAACATTAAAGCCAAAGAAGCACCTTTAAAAAATTCCAAAATATAAATCAATGACCTTCCTCAACTATAGTTGCACCAGCCAAATACACATAAGTTAAAATCATAAAAATAAAAGCTTGTAAAAAAGCCATGAAAGTCAAAAGTACATAAGCTGGAAGTGGAGCTATATAAGGCACAAGAGCTAAAATTACCATTAAAAATAAATCATCACCTTTAATATTTCCAAAAAGACGAAAAGATAAAGATATTACACGAGAAAGATGAGAAACGAGTTCTATAGGAAACATTAAAGGAGCAAGAAATTTAATAGGACCCATAAAATGAGCAAAATATTTAATAAAACCTTGCGCTCTAATCCCTTCAAAATGATAATAAATAAATACAATAATAGCTAAAGAAAGAGTCAAATTTAAACTTGCCGTTGGAGCGTGAAATCCTGGAATAATCCCTATAATATTACTAAAAAAAACTATAATTCCTAAAGTTGCTACAAGAGGAAGATATTTTCTTGCACCTTTTTCATCTCCCATAGTATCACGCCCCATAGATAAAACACCTTCTAAAAATACTTCACCTAAATTTTGCATACCACGTGGAACAAGTTGCATAGAACGAGTAGCCATTGAAACACAAATAACAGCAATCAAAGCAACCAAACCAAGATGAAAAAAATAAGAAAAAGTATGACTAGAATCTATAAAAGAGCTAAACAAGAATAAATCTTTCATCAAAAATCCTTAAAACTAAATAATTTAAAGCTATGATTATATAATGAAATTACTTATATTTTAATGAAAAAAATGTAGTTAAAATATATGAAAATAAATTATATAAACTCCTTTTCTTAGATTTTAAAAATAACTTTCTTCATATTGCTTTTAATTATGTTTATAATTATAACAATAATATAACAATGTTTCATAATGTAATTTTTTTATATAAATTTAAATCAAAATTTATTTTAATTAAGCTAAGTTAAAAATATCTAAAAACTAAAATTGATTTTATATTTAAAGCAATATGCGATTTTTAGAAATTTATTATAAGGAGAAAATACATGAGTTATTATACCGATAGTACTAAAGTATTTAAAACAAGGTATGAAAATTATATTGGTGGCAAATGGTTTGCACCCTTAGATGGACAATATAGCAAAAATACCTCTCCAATCAATGCCCAGGTATTGTGCGAAGTCCCCCTTTCAAGCAATCAAGACATTGAAAACGCTCTTGATGCAGCTCATAAAGCAAAATGTGCATGGGGAAAAACAAGTCCTCATGAGCGTGCAAATATTCTTTTAAAAATTGCAGATAAAATAGAAGCTAATCTCGAATTGCTTGCACATGCTGAAACTTGGGATAATGGCAAACCTATTCGCGAAACCATGGCTGCAGATATTCCCTTAGCAGCAGATCATTTTCACTATTTTGCATCATGCCTTCGTGCTCAAGAAGGTAGCACAGCAGAATTAGATTATGATACAGTAGCTTATCATTTTCATGAACCCTTAGGGGTAGTAGGTCAAATCATTCCATGGAATTTTCCCATCTCATGGCGGCTTGGAAACTAGCCCCAGCACTTGCAGCAGGCAATTGTGTCATACTCAAACCTGCCTCAGCTACACCTGCTAGCATACTTGTTTTAATTGAATTAATTAGTGATTTAATCCCACCAGGGGTTATAAATATTGTCAATGGAAGTGGTGAAAAAATAGGTAAATATCTAGCCACTAGTCCACGCATTGCAAAAATAGCCTTTACAGGCTCTACTGGTGTTGGTAAACAAATCATGCAATTTGCAACGCAAAATCTCATCCCTTGTACACTAGAACTAGGAGGGAAATCACCTAATATATTTTTTGAGGACATTTATGATTACGAAGATACTTTCTTAGATAAAGCTATTGAAGGTCTAGTTCTTTTTGCTTTCAATCAAGGAGAAGTTTGCACTTGTCCAAGTAGAGCTTTAATTCATGAAAAAATCTATGATAAATTCATGGAAAAAGTTTTAGAAAGAATCAAAGCTATAAAAATAGGTAATCCGCTTGATCCAAATACTATGATGGGTGCCCAAGTGAATAAAAATCAAGTTGATATTATTTTAAATTACATAAAAACAGGCAAAGCTGAAGGTGCTCAATGTCTTATTGGAGGAGAAGAAAATAAGCTAGATGGAGAATTATCAAAAGGTTGCTATATCAAACCTACTATCTTTGAAAGGGCATAATAAAATGAAGATTTTCCAAGAAGAAATTTTTGGACCCGTATTTGCAGTTACAACCTTTAAAGATGATGAAGAAGCCTTAGAAATTGCTAATGATACCATTTATGGTTTAGGTAGTGGAATTTGGACAAGAGATATCAATCGTGCTTATCGTTTTGGTAGAGGCATTAAAGCAGGTCGTGTTTGGACTAATTGCTATCATGCTTATCCAGCACATGCTGCATTTGGAGGATACAAGCAAAGCGGCATAGGCAGAGAAACACATAAAATGATGCTTGAACACTATCAACAAACCAAAAACATTCTTGTAAGTTACTCACCGCATAAATTAGGATTTTTTTAACTATGAAGTTTAAATTTAAAAAATTTCTACAATTAGGAGGATAAAATGTCAAAAACAATGAAAGCAGCTATAGTAAAAGAATTTGGCGGTCCATTACTTATTGAAGAGGTTAAAATTCCAAAAGTAGGCAAAAGACAAATCCTTGTTAAAATAGAAGCTTGTGGAGTTTGTCATACAGACTTACACGCTGTTAATGGAGATTGGCCTATTAAACCTAAACTACCCTTAATCCCAGGCCATGAAGGTGTAGGTTATGTTGTAGAAGTTGGCGAAGGTGTTAATCATATCAAAGAAGGTGATGCAGTAGGGATTCCATGGCTATATAGTGCTTGTGGGCATTGTGAACATTGTATGTCTGGTTGGGAAACCTTATGTCAAAGTCAACAAAATGCAGGATACTCAGTAAATGGTGGTTTTGCTCAATATGCCTTAGCTGATGCTAATTATGTTGGAATTTTAAAAAAAGATTCCAATTTCTTAAATATAGCACCCATACTTTGTGCAGGGGTAACCGTGTACAAAGGTCTTAAAATGACACAAGCTAAACCTGGTCAATGGGTTAGCATATCAGGTATTGGAGGTTTAGGACATTTAGCTATACAATATGCAAAAGTCATGGGTTTAAATGTAGCAGCCATAGATATATCAGATGATAAATTAGAACTTGCTAAAAAATATGGAGCAAGTGTTGTTGCAAATGCCAAAAAACTAGACAAACAAGGAACCATAGATAAAATTAAAGAAGAAACAAATGGAGGTACTCATGGAGTTTTAGTAACCGCTGTCCATCCTATAGCCTTTAAGCAAGCAGTGGGTATTGTACACCGAGGAGGTACTATTGCCATGAATGGTTTACCACCAGGTGATTTTCCTGTTAATATCTTTAATATGATTTTAAATGGAATCACCATTAGAGGCTCCATAGTAGGAACTAGAATGGATTTACAAGAAGCAATCAATTTTGCAGAAGATGAAAAGGTTCACGCTCACATCACTCCAGCAAAACTTGAAGATATTAATGATGTATTTAAAAAAATGAAAGAAGGTAAAATCGACGGTCGCATGGTTTTAGATTTTAAAGCTTCTTGAAAAAGACGCAGATTTTCTGCGTCTTAAATATTTGCATCAAAATAAAAATATTAGCCTTAAAGTTATCCTGAAAAAAACAAATAATCAATAAAATTTCTTTAATAATTAAATTTATACTCAACTATAATAATTTAATATTATTTATCTTAAAAAAATACGTAAAAATCATCATATAAAATCAAATATCTTTAATAAAATTTAAGTTTTATATAATTTTTACAATAATTTATTATGATTTTTAATCACATCCATTCTAAAACCTGAATAAGCTCTTTCATCACAAAACACTTAAGCCCTGTATCTTCTAAAGGCTTAGAAGGAATAATAGCATTTTTAAATTTTTGCATCTTAACTTCTTTTAAACGCGTATCAAGACTAAACACTTCTCTAATTTCTCCATTTAAACTAAGCTCACCTATAAAAACACTATCCTTACTTAAAGGACGATTTTTAAAACTAGAAATAATAGCTGCAACCACTGCTAAATCAGCTCCAGTTTCATTTACTCTTACCCCACCGCTTATATTTACAAATACATCATAATGTCCTAAAGAAATTTCAAGTTTTCTTTCAAGTAAAGCTAAAAGCATATCAAGACGATTTTTTTCATAACCTGTAGCACTGCGTTTAGGATAAGAACTTTCACAAACTAAAGCTTGAATTTCTAAAACCAAAGCACGAGAACCTTCCATTACAACACCTAAAGCACTTCCTGAAGTAGCTTTTCCTCGAGTAAAAAATCGATTTGCTAAATCTTTTGCACTCATTAAACCCTTACTTGTCATTTCAAAAATTCCTACTTCACTAGTACCTCCAAAACGATTTTTAAACCCTCTTAAAAGTCTAATTTCCTTAGTTGCATCACCTTCAAAATAAAGCACTACATCAACCATATGCTCAAGCACCCTAGGACCTGCAATAGCTCCTTCTTTAGTAATATGACCTATGATAAAAGTACTAATATTAAAAGCTTTGCTAACACGCATGAGTTCAAAAGTAATTTCACGCACTTGAGTAATACTGCCTGCTGCTGAAGTGATTTTATTAGAATACAAAGTTTGTATAGAATCAATAATAAGAATTTTATAATCATTCTTATGCAATTCTTCTAAAATATTTTCAAGACAAAGCTCAGTAAGTAAAAATAAATTAGGTGTATTAGCTTCAAGTCTATCAGCTCTTAATTTAATTTGAGCCTTACTTTCCTCCCCGCTAACATATAAAACTTTTTTAGCTTTTTTAGCTAAATTTGAAGCAATTTTTAATAAAAGCGTAGATTTACCTACTCCAGGGCTACCGCCTATAAGTACTAAGCTTCCCTCAACCAAACCTCCACCCAAAACCAAATCAAGTTCATTATCGCCAGTAGCACATCTTGTAAAATGTTCAAGTTCTACATTTTCTATACAAACAGCTTGACTAGGCTTATGAGATAAGCAAGCTATATCTTTTAAGACTTTAATTTGTTCAGCTTTTAGTTCTACAAAGCTATCCCAAGATCCACATTCTGGACATTTTCCAAGCCACTTACTTTGTTGATTTGCACAAGCTTGACATTCAAAAATTACTTTATGTTTTGCCATTAATCAAAAATAGGATCTAATAAAGTATCTAAATAAGCATTTGCATCAAATTCTTGCAAATGTGTCATTTGCTCACCCACTCCCATATATAAAATAGGAAGCTCAAGTTCTCTTGTTACGCCAAAAAGTGCTCCACCTTTAGCTGTGCCATCAAGTTTAGTAATAATAACTCCATCAAGCTTTACAAGATCATTAAAAGCTTTTGCTTGTAAAATTCCAGCATTTCCTTGAGTACCATCAAGAACTAAGATTTTTCTATGTGGAGCACCTTCTAAAGCTTTATTAGAAATTCTCACAATCTTTTCAAGCTCACTAGCTAAATTCTTTTGATTTTGCAAGCGTCCGGCTGTATCAATAATAACCCTATCAAAACCTTTTGCTATAGCCTTACTAATAGTATCATAAGCTACAGCAGAAGGATCATGACCTTGTTGGGTTAAAACTATTTCAACCCCAACTTTCTCAGACCAAAGTCTCAATTGCTCAATAGCCCCTGCTCTAAAAGTATCACAAGCTCCTAAAATAACTTTTTGATTTTGTTCCTTATAAAGATATGCAAGCTTAGCAATACTTGTTGTTTTACCTGCACCATTAACACCCAAAATAAGATCTACAAAAGGTTTATTATAAGGTTTTTTCAACGTTTCATAAAGAAAATAAGAACTCATCACGCGTTTTAAATCCGCTTTTTTAACTTCATTTTGAGGCGGTAAATAATAAATAATTTCTTCTACTATCTCATAACTTACATCTGCTTCAAGCAAAATTTCTTCAAGCAACTCCTTAGTTATTTTTTTATTTTCACCTTTAATGTTAATTATACTTTCAAGAGTTTTACCTAATCCTTTTTTTAAAAAATCAAACATTAAAATACAGCCTTTTGTATATCAATTTCTAACATTTCCTCAGGAATGAGTCCTAAATATTGATTAATTAATTGAGAATCTTTGTTGTAAAGAAACATAGTAGGAATGCCATTTATTTTACCTAAAGCCTTAACTAAAAGATAATTATTTTCACCATTAGCTATTTTATAAACTATTTTGTGCTGATTTATGAAATTTTTAATTTCATCATTTGTCTTATCTTCTAATAAAACTCCTATTATATCAAAATCATTTTTATATTTTTCTTGCAATTTATTAAGATGTGGAATTTCAGCAATACAAGGACTACACCAAGTTGTAAAAAATACCAATAAAATAGCCTTGTTTTTATAAATAAAATTTATATCTTGATCTTCTTTTTTTATTAAAAAAGAAGATCCATCAATTAAACTAAGATTAAATTTCATATCATCACTTTGTGATAAGGTAAATTCCATGCTTATATTTGTATCTTTTTGTTGCTTTTTTTTATCATCACCACAGGCAACAAATAAATAAATTATCAGCATTAATGAAAATATTTTTTTAATTTTCATAGATTATATTTATTCCTTTTTAATTCTCAATTTATAAAAAATGGTAAAATTATAACATATATAAGATAATAAGTTTTTAAAAGGCATTTATTCATGAAAAAAACAGAATTTAGAAATTTACAAAAAATGCGTTTGTTAAAACATAAAAAACAAAATTTTAAGCAAGATTTTAAAATATTTCAAGAATGCTTAAAAATTATTAAATTACTTAAACCTAAAAATATTTTAATTTTTATTCCCTTAGACTATGAACCTAATTTCTTAAAATTTCGTCATATTCTTAATAAAAATTATAAACTTTTTGTTCCATTTATGCAAGATAAAAGTTTAAAAATTGTAAAATTAAGACTGCCTTTTATTAAAAAAAGGTTTGGGGTTTTAGAGCCCATGAATTCTTTTTTAAAAACAAAAATTGACATGGCTATTGTGCCTGTTATTGGCGTTGATAAAAATTTAAAAAGAATAGGACATGGACAAGGTTTTTATGATAGATTTTTTGAAAATTTAAACTACAAACCTCATATAATATTTGTCCAAAGTATTGATGCTTTAAGTCAGTATAATTTAACGCAAAAGCATGATATTTCTGGAAAATTATATATAAACCCTTATAAAAAATATTATAAGAAAGAAAGAAAAAATGATAGAAGCACTTATCGCATGTATAACCGCTATAATTGGACTTGGTGTAGGATATTTCATTGCAAAAAAAATCAATGATACTAAATATGAAATTTTTGTAGAACAAGCTAAAGCTAAGGCTAAAGCCATAGAATATGAAGCAGAGCTTATTTTAAAAGATGCTAACAATTCTATTTTAAATGCAGAATTAGAAGTGAAAAAAAAATATGAAGAAAAAGCTCATAAAATTCAAAAAGATTTTAATCAAAAACTTGATGATCTTTCCAAAAAAGAACAAAAACTTCAACAAGAAGAAGAGAAATTAAAAGAAGACAAAGAACAACTTTCTAAATCTAAAAAACAAATACAAGATTTAGAATTTGATGTGAATAAATTGAAAATGAATTATCAGGCAAAACTTGATGATGTTTTAAAAATTTTAGAACACTCCACAGGATTTACACAAAACGAAGCTAAAGAAATTATTCTTAAAAAAGTAGAAGAAAATTCTCGTGAACAAATCGCACATATAGTAAGAAAATATGAAGAAGAAGCAAAAAATGAAGCCAAAAAAAAGGCAAATTATATTATAGCACAAGCTACTTCTCGTTTTGCTGGCGAATTTGCTGCTGAAAGGCTTATTAATGTTATTAATATTAAAAATGATGATCTTAAAGGTCGTATTATTGGTAAAGAAGGACGTAATGTTAAAACCTTAGAAATGGTTTTGGGAGTAGATATTATCATTGATGACACCCCAGGGGCTATCATTGTAAGCTGTTTTAACCTTTATCGTCGTGTTATTGCTACGAAAGTTATTGAACTTTTAGTTGAAGATGGAAGAATTCAACCTGCACGTATAGAAGAAATTCATGAAAAAGTTTGCAAAGAATTTGATAATGCTATTTTAGAAGAAGGTGAAAACATAATTATGGATTTAGGTTTAAGTAAAATACATCCTGAAATTGTTAAACTCATAGGCAAATTAAAATACCGTGCAAGTTATGGACAAAATGCTTTAGCTCATTCTTTAGAAGTAGCTCATTTAGCAGGAATTATTGCTGCTGAATGCGGTGGTGATGAAAATTTAGCTCGCCGTGCTGGAATTTTACATGATATAGGTAAAGCCCTCACTCATGATTTTGAAGGATCCCATGTAGACTTAGGAGCTGAACTTTGTAAACGCTACAAAGAACATCCAGTAGTGATTAATGCTATTTATGCACACCATGGACATGAAGAAGCAATAAGCATAGAATCTGCTGCTGTTTGTGCGGCTGATACTTTAAGCGCTGCAAGACCTGGAGCTAGACGAGAAGTTTTAGAAGTTTTTCTTAAAAGAGTAAGCGAACTCGAAGAGATTGCTAAAAGCAAAGAAGGGATTAAAAATGCTTATGCAATAAATGCTGGAAGAGAAATTCGCGTTATAGCAAATGCTCAATTACTCAATGATGATGAAAGCGTGCTCTTGGCAAAAGAAATAGCAGCTGAGATTCAAGAAAAAATGCAATATCCTGGAGAAATTAAAGTTAATGTTATACGTGAATTAAGAGCTGTAGAATACGCTAAGTAAAGGTCTATAATGCAAGATATGATAGATACTTTAATTAAATATGGCTATATTATTTTATTTTTTTATTCTTTAGGTGGAGGAATGGTTGGAATTTTAGCCGCAGGGGTTTTAAGCTCTCAAGGTAAAATGGATCTTAGCTTTTGCATTATTTTAGCTTTTGTTGGTAATACTATAGGCTCAACCTTGCTTTTTATTCTTGGTAAATATTATAAAAAAGATATTATGCCTTATTTTAAAAAACACCGACGTAAACTAGCCCTTGCCATGATAAAAATTAAACAATATGGAATAATTTTACTTATTAGTCAAAAATTCATTTATGGCTTAAAAACTTTTATTCCCATAGCAGCAGGTATAGCAAAATATAATTTTACTCATTTTTTTATAATTAATACTTTAGCAAGTTTAGCATGGGCTTTTATTCTAGGTCTTATTTCTTACCTTTTTGGGCATGTTATTCAAACTATTTTTAATAAGCTTAGCTTATATCCTTATGCTGCACCTTTATTTTTATTTGTACTTGCAGGAGCAATCTGGCTTTACCTAAATAAATTTTCTAAAAAATAATGCCTTTATGGAATTCTTTTTATTTAATTTTAAAAGAATTTCGTTATTTCTTTTTATGTGTTTTTATTATTTTCACTTTTAATATTATTTTAGAATATTACAATTTTTTAAATTTCAAAAGTCAAAAACATTATTCTATAGATAATGCTTTGTTAATAAATCAATACACAAAAAATAATAAAAATAATAAAAAATACTGGGTTTTAAAAATACAAACTCAAAATTTTACCCTTTATACAACAAGTTTTAAGGATTTAAATTTAAACAAAAATCAATACCTTAATCTTAAAATCATAACCAAAAATATCAATTTTAAAGATTATCTTAGTAAAAATTTTTATGCGCCTGCTTATGATTTTAAGAAACTCAAGGAGAAAAAATATAATTTTATTATTTCTTATTTTTTAAACCAACACAGCAATAAAAAAATACGTGAATTTTATGGCGCATTATTTTTTGCATTACCTGTATCTTTAGAATTAAGAAATGATGTAAATTATTATGGTATAGCTCATTTAATAGCAATTAGTGGTTATCACATAGGCTTGCTTTTTAGTTTAATTTTTTTTATTTTAACTCCCTTTTATAGTTTTTTACAAAAAAGATATTTTCCTTATAGAAATTTACGTTTTGATTTAAGTATTTTAGTTTTTTTATTATTATTATCTTATTCTTATTTGATAGGCTTTGTTCCTTCTTATATCCGCTCTTTAATTATGAGTATTTGGATTTTTTATTTAGCATGTAAAAATATAAAAATTATTAATTTTTTCACTCTTTTTTCTAGTATTTTATTATGTATATGCCTTTATCCTAGACTTTTATTTAATATAGGATTTTTATTTTCTATTTTAGGGATTTTTTATATTTTTTTATACATACATCATTTTTCAAAACAATTTAATAACTTTATAAACATCATTTTTATTAATATTTGGACTTTTTTTGCTATGGTTTTACCAGTACTTTATTTTTTTCCCTTAATAAGCTATCAGCAAATTTTAAGTATTATTCTTAGTGGATTTTTCATTATATTTTACCCCTTAGTATTGTTCTTACATTTTATAAACCATGGAAACTTATTTGATTGGATTTTAAATGATTTTTTCAAATTTAAACTTTATGGGACTTATATAAATATTCCTTTTTGGATCTTTATAAATTATCTTCTTATTTCTTTAATATCAATACGTTTTAAAATTTTATCGCTTTTTTGTATTTTTGCGAATTTTATTCCCTTCATTATAATTATGATTTAAAAAATAATAAAATTTAAGCCCAAAAAGATAAATAATCCAAGAAATATAAATCCAAATGAAAAAAAATAAAATAGTAGAAAAAGATCCATAAACACTAGCATAAGTTTTATTATAAACCACATAATATACAAATAAATTTTTCACTATATACCAAATAGCTCCAGCACCAAAAGAAACAAAAAATAAACTTCTAAAACTACCTTTATGAACAGAACTTGAATAAGATATCAAAAACAAAATCCAAATAATAGCAAAAGGTAAAATTTCAAAAAAATTAAAAGCTATGTGATAATCATCTAAGGTTTTTTGAATAAAACCTGAAATATAAAAACTAAGTCCAAGACCTAAAGGCACAAGAGTTAAAAGCGTCCAGTATGAACTAATACTTTGCCAAAGACCTTTAGATTCATTTTTAGTAATACTTTTAATCACAAAATCATAGCCTGAAAAAAAGGCTAAGGATGTGAAAACCATAGCAATAAGTCCAACTATACCTAAATTAACACTATTTTTTAAAAAAGTATCAATATAAGTAGCTACGAGATCTTGTTGCGCAGGTATTAAAAAAGTAAAAATGACTTGTTTAGCCCTTTCATAATAAGCCTTAAAGCTAGAAATTTGAGTAAATACTGAAAAACATACAAACAATATAGGTATTAAAGATAATACAGTATAAAAACTTAAAGATGCTGCATAATTTAAAATCTCTTTATCACGTAAATAAAATAAAATAGTAAAAATTTTTTTCAATTTTTTCCTTATTAAAGTCCCATTTTAAAGGGATTAAGAATATTCTTTGGATCAAAAGCTTTTTTAATATTTCTCATTAATTCCATTTCAGCATCAGAAAAAGCTAAATTCATAAAAGGGGCTTTAGAAAGTCCTATTCCATGTTCTCCACTTAAAGTTCCTCCAAGATCTATAGTCAGTCTAAAAATTTCCTCAACAGCCTCATAAGCTCTTTTTACTTGTTCTTTATCATTTTTATCACAAACCATAACATTTGTATGCACATTTCCATCTCCAGTATGCCCAAAACATGGTATCTTAAAACCATATTTTTTAGAAATTGCATCTATACCTTCAAGCAAATCAGGAAGTTTAGAACGAGGAACAGTAATATCTTCATTAAGTTTTAAATTCCCATATATAGCTATACTTTGAGAACAATTTCTTCTAATAAACCAAATATCTGCAGCTTCTTTTTCATCTTTTGCTATTTTAAATTCGCTAGCTCCGGCTTCTAAAAAATGATATTCTAAATTTTTTAAATCTTCATCAATAGCTTCTTTAACATTACCATCTACATCAGCTATTAAAATAGCACCCGCATCCATAGGTAAACCTTTTTGAAATTTTTGCTCCACTGCTTGAATGCTAAGTTTATCTAAAAACTCCATAGATACAGGGCTTATACCACTTGCAAGGCTTTTATAAACAGCATTCATAGCACTTTTTACACTTGGAAAAATAGAAAAAGTTGTTTTTGTAAATTTAGGTAAAGGGACAAGTTTTAAAGTAAGTTCACTTAAAACTGCCAAAGAACCCTCGCTAGCAATCAAAATACCTGCTAAATTATAACCTGCAACATCTTTAATAGTTCTTTTACCTGCACGAATTAATTCTCCACTAGGCAAAATAGCTCTTAAAGCCATTACATAATCTTTTGTAATCCCATATTTTGCAGCTCTCATACCACCAGCATTTTCACTCACATTCCCACCTAAACTTGAATATTCCATACTAGCAGGATCAGGTGGATAAAAAAGACCATATTTGGCTACTTCTTTTTGCAAATGCATATTAATAACACCAGGTTGCACAACTGCTACTAAATTTTCTAAATCAATTTCTAAAATTTTATTCATATGCTTTTCAAAAGCAAGTACTATGCCTCCATTAACAGCTAAAGCACCGCCTGTAAAGCCAGATCCAGAACCTCGAGGTATGACTATAATATTATTTTCATTACAAAATTTTAAAATCTTAATAATATCTTCTTCAGATCTTGGAAATAGCACTCCATCGGGCAAATAATGCTTTCTTGTTGCATCATAACTATAAGCTCTTTTATGAATATCATCAAAATAAGCATTTTCATCACCCAAAAGTGTTTTAAAATATTGCTCAAATTCTTTTTTCATTGATTTATTGCCTTAGTTAAATTAATTAAAGCATTATAATATTGATAATAATTTCCTATTTCTTGAGAAGAAAAATCAAAAAAATTAGCTTTATAACCTTCTATACGCGAATAAAATGGTATTTGAACACTATTTGCTTTTTGTATAGGTACTTCATAAAGTTTATTAAAATTTTGACAATCCACAAATTGTGCTTTATTTTCTAAAGCTATAACCAAAATTCCAACTGCATTATCAGCACAAAAGCGTCTAAAATCTGAACGCTTAGGAGAAAGGGTCGCTGTTTTAATTAACTGTGCCCCAAAAATATCAATGTGAGTAAAATATATCTGAGGAAATTTTTCAACAAGTTGTTTATAAATTTGCTCATTAGGTGCAATAATTAAACCTCTATCGTAAAGAAAATTTAAAATAACCTCATCACCTATTTGAGGCAATACATTTGGTAAAGGTAGCGCTTCTTGTTGAAGATCAGAAAAAACACCAAATTGCAATTTCGCTAAACCATTTTCTTTGGCAACAACATTTACTCTTGCTATAATACTTTGCGAGTTTTTAAAATGCTGTACTACTATTCCACTTGAATGAAGTTTAATATTAGAACTATCTTTAATATAGCCGTAAATATCATCAACTTTTAAAAGTTTATCTTTTACAGGTTTTAAATCAAATTCAAATGCAAAAAGACTTAAATTTAAAACCAAAAAATACACCATAATCTTAAGCAAATTTGCTCCTTAAATAAAAAATTAAAATTCAAATTATAATCCTTTTTTGTTAAGTAATTGTAAGAAAAATAAAGTAAAATATAGCTTTATAAATTCAAAAAATTCTTTATAAATTAAGGTTATCCCATGAAAAAATTATTATTTTTATTTATCTTTGTAGTCCAAAGTTTTGCAGCTTTAAGCGTTGAAGAACTTACTTGGGACAATGGAGATACCCTTCTTAAATTTCTACAAAGAAATTCTATACCTATGTCACTTTATTATGGACTTGACAAAGAAGATCAAGAACTTGCTTCTGATATAGCTTACAAAATAAAATATCAAGTTTTAAAAGATGAAAATAATAATATAGAACAAGTTCTAATACCTATTAGTGATGATTTACAAATTCATATTTACAAAAATAAAAACGGACAATATACCCTTGCTTTTGCCCCTGTTTCTTATGAAAAAGAAAACAGAATTTTACATTTAACCATTAAAAATTCTGCTTATCAAGATGTCTACGAAGAAAGTGGAAGCAGCACTTTAGCACGCGCCATGGTTAGAGCTTTTAGAGGAAGTATAAATTTTCGCAATATTCAAAAAGGCGATGAAGTTATTCTTTATTATGAACAAAAAAGACGTATGGGAAAACTTTGGGGGGATATTAATATAAAAATGGCAAAAGTTGAAATTAATAAAAATCCTCAAGAAGTATTTTCCTATAATGATATCTTTTACAATCGCGATGGAAAAGAATTAGAATCCTTTTTGCTTACAAAACCTCTTAATTATACTAGAATTTCTTCTCATTTTACAACAGCAAGATACCACCCTATACTCAAACGTTATCGTGCTCATCTTGGCATAGATTACGTAGCCCCTACTGGTACACCCGTAAAAAGTGCAGGAAAAGGAGTTATCACCTTTGTAGGTACAAAAGGGGGATATGGAAATGTAATTCAAATCAAACATGATTCAGGTTATATGACTTTATACGCACATTTAAGTCGCTTTGCAAAAATCAAAAATGGACAAAAAGTCAACCAAGGACAACTTATAGCTTATGTAGGTTCAACAGGTATGAGTACAGGTCCTCACTTACATTTTGGCGTATATTTAAATAATAAAGCTATCAATCCAGCATCAGTTGTAAAAATTGCCAAATCAGAACTTAATGGAAAAGCAAAAGAAAATTTTAAACATACCATAGCTGGTTATGAAAAAATACTAAAACATGCCTTGCTTTCAAATCAAGACAACCCTCCAAAAGAAACAGAATTTGAAAATTATATAGAATTTTAATTGCTTAACAATGCTTTATCTTTTGCAGTAACTAAAGAATGAAGAAGTTTTATCAAATCTTCTTTTTCTTTATGGTCTATTTCTAAAAAATTAGCATGAATTAATTGAGTAATTAAAGCTTCATTCAACAAATCCTCATCTCCAAATTCTCTTGCTTTTTGAATAATTTTTAATACCCTTAAATCTCTTTTTTCATACATTATTATTCCTTTAAATATATTACACTTACAAAACGTTTTGTAGTTTGATTGCGACGATAAGAAAAAAAATCTTCATTTTCGAAGCTACAAATTTTACAATCTTGAATATGTCTAATACCTAAATTTTTAGCTTGAAATTTTACCAAAGCTTTTAAATCCAATTTATTTTCTTTTATAAAAGCTTGAAAATTCTGTTTAGCAAATTCTAAAATTTCTCCACTAAGCTCATAATTTTTAACACAAATACCTGGCAAAATAAAAAGATGCAAAGCATTAAAATCCAAGATTAAATTTTCTAAACAGATTTTATCCAAACATACCTTTAAAATATTTTCAAAACTTCCTTTTCTACCAGAATGTAAAGCTGCTATAATACCACTTTCATGATATAAAATTAAAGGCAAACAATCCGCACTTAAAACACACAATGCCGTATTTTTTTCCCTACTAATTAAACCATCACAAGCAAAACAATGAAAATTTTTATCATAAACCATAACCCGATTTGAATGAATTTGATCCATAAAAACACAATGTTTTATACCTTTAATACCCAAATGTGAAAAAATATTTTCATAATAAATTTTAGCCCTAAAAGAACTATAATCTTTATCATAAGCACAAAAAATACCTACTTTTTCATTGTCTAATAAAGATAAGAAATTCTGTCTATATCTTCCCATGACAATCCTTGTTTATTTTTTAGCTGGGTATAAATATAACGTGCAAATAGATCACTTTCTATATTAATTTTTCTACCTATTTGATATTTTTTAAACAAAGTTTCTTTAAAAGTAATAGGTATAATAGTTAATCTAATGCCATTATGCATAACTTCGTTAATAGTAAGACTTACTCCATCTACACCTATACTGCCTTTTTGAGCCATAAAAGGCATAGCCATCTTAGGCAAAGAAATAAAAAAATCTATACCATTTTCTTCTTTTTTAATATTTTCAAGCACACCTATAAAATCAATATGTCCTTGCATTAAATGCCCATCAATTCTATCTCCGTATCTTAAAGCAGGCTCTATATGAACTTCATTTTTTAAATTTTCAATAACAATATGCTTACGCGTCTCTTTAGAAAGTTCTACCTTAAAACCTTCTTTATCGATATTTACCACACTCAAACAAGCTCCATTAACAGCCAAACTATCCCCTAAATGTGGACGATAATTAGCCTTTAAACTTAAAATATTATCTTGATAAAATCTCACCTTTGCAATTTCTCTAATAAGTCCATTAAACATTATATTTATCCTAAAAAATACTATTTAATAATTGATCAAATGTTTTATCTATTTTATTAGATTTTTCAAGACCCTCATCTGTCTTATCCTTAATTATATTCTTAATCGAATTTATCACACTTCCTGCATTTAATTTAATCTTAGGATTTTGCACATTTCCTTTAACACTACCTTTAAAATTAGCTTTATCTAATTTTATATCAAAAGGCAAATTTAAATCCCCATTTTTTAAATTTAATATACCAGATTGAATCAAAACATAAGAACGATTTGCTTGCATATCTAAATTTAATAAGATTTTTTCTTTATTGATTAAAGCTCGAGCACTAGCCATATTATAAACATCTTTTGTAATATCTTTAAGCGTTAAAATTTTCAAAGTATTGGTAATAAGATTAGGCTTTAATTTACCTTCTTTTACATCTAAATCTACTTCTCCTTGTTGGTTTAAAAGATGGTAGTTGGCTTTAATACTTGCTTTACCTTCATATATATCTATCAAATCCAAACCTTGAGCCAAACTACTTAAATCCACATCATTTAAATTTACAAATAAAACATCATCTTTAAAGCTACTTTGAAGTTTTCCTTTAAATAAATCTGAACTATTTAAAACTAATTTTAAATTTTTATCAAAACTTAATATTCCATTAAAATCTGCCCTACCCTTTAATTTTCTATTGAATAAAAAACCTAATTTTGAAAAATCATCTATGTTCAAAACAAAATTAGAATTTAAAAGCATTTTACTTGTGTCAAAATCACCTTTAAATTGACTTAAATTAGCCAAAGAAGAATTTAAAATCGTATTAAAATAAATCATATTCTTTTTAAAATTAAATTCTGAATTTAAATTATAAACAATATTTTTAGGAAATTTTTTATTAAAAATTTTATCTAAAATTGTAGAATTCATCATACCTTTAGCTTCTAAATTCATCACACCATTTAAATGATTTGAATCTACATTGTCTAAATGTGCTTTTGCATTAATTACTCCGCTAGCATAATTTGGCATACCTGCTATAATAAAAAGCTGAGATAAGTCAAGTTTATCAATATTTAAATCAAGTTTTTTACCATTTGAATTTGCCTTTATAGTACTATTTGCCAAATTAGCATTTATATCTAAATTTTTTATTTGGACACCTAAAATGTGGATTGAAGCATCTAATTTAGCCTTAGCTTTTAAATTAGTATTTATAGCACTAAATTGAGATAAATCATCCATAAAAGCATTTAAATTAGCATTAAAATCTTTATTTTTTAAATTATAAGTACCATTTAACGCTTTAATATTTAATAAATTAGAATTTAAAATAGTATTATAAACAATATCATTATCTTTTGCATTTGCTTTAATATTTAAACTAAAAATAGTCTCTGGAAATTCTAATTTAGTTATTTTTTTAAGCTCATTTGTATTTAATTTTGCATTATCGATTTCAGCGTTAAAATCAAAATTTGAAAAATCTAAATCTGCATCAATTAATCTTGCATTTAAATTTCCATTCATTAAGCCGCCATATCCTACAAGTGCTAATATTTTTTCAAGACTTGCATTATTTATATCAACAAAAATTTTATTATTTGTTAAACCAGTCTTTATTTTGCCGCCCATACCCAAAACTTCAGCATTTAAATCAGATAAAACATAATCAATCACATGTGCTTTACCTAACACAGATACAGCTCCACTAAGTTTTGTTTTTGTGAATTTTTCTAATTTTTCAAGTGAAGGAATGTATAAGCTAAAATCTGTATCTAAATTATTATTGCTAATATCATAAAGAGTTTTTTGCGTTTGAAAAACAAGACAATCATTATAAGCTTTAGTAAGTATATAAATTTTATCATCTTTAATTTTAGCTTTTATTTGGGCCTCAAAATTAGAATTTAAGGGCAAATTTAAAGAAAAATCTCTTTTTATAGCCTCATAATTGATATAATGTGTATCAAGTTTTATGATAACATCTCCATTAGGTTTTAAATCTTGTTCTAAAATTTTAGCTTGAGCGCTTAATAAACCTTTAACATAAATAGGATAAGACAAAAATTCTAAAAAATCTTCTATTTTAAAGCTTTTTGCATCTAAATTTAAAGCAATAAGCTTATAATCATGTAATCTCATATTCAATTTTGCTTCACAACCAAATAAATAACCTTGTCCATCAACAACAAAATCATTTATTTTACCTTGAATGTTTCCCGTAAAATTTGAATTTAAAATTGAATTTTCAATAGAGTTTTGGTTTAAAGAAATTATATAATCTAGGTCAAAACCAAGTTTAAAAAAACTAATCCCACCCTTTAAACTCAAATCAACTTTATCTTCAAGATTTGCCTTGATATCAAGATTTGAAAAACCTAGTTTAATATGTGTAATATTGACATTTAAACCTGTACTTTGTTTAATTTTATTTTGGGCTATATTTGCAATTATATTATTACCAAAACTTGTAAAAAATATAATATATAAAACCATAAAAATAACAAATATTAAACTTATAAAACCATAAAAAAATTTTTTCATTTTTTTATCCTTTAGTTTATTTTATAAATAAATCTTAGTCTATTAAACTAAACTTTTATAAATATTTTTATTTAAAGTATTGACAAAATTCATTTTTTATAGTATGATTTTATCACTCAAAATTAAAGAGTGCTAAAAATTATTTTTTTAAGGATGGACAAAAATGAATTTTCAACCTTTAGGAAAACGTGTTTTAGTCAAACGCGTAGAAGAAACCAAAACAACAGCTTCTGGAATAATTATACCAGATAATGCTAAAGAAAAACCTTTAATGGGTGAAGTAGTAGCAATAAGCAAAGAAATCAATGATATATCAAATGGAGATAAAATTGTATTTGCTAAATATGGTGGAACAGAAATCAAACTTGATAATAATGAATACTTAGTTTTAAATTTAGATGATATCTTAGGAATTTTAAAATAAAAGGATAAAAAATGGCAAAAGAAATTATTTTTTCAGACGAAGCAAGAAATAAACTCTATGAAGGAGTTAAAAAGCTTAATGATGCAGTTAAAGTAACTATGGGACCACGCGGACGCAATGTATTAATTCAAAAAAGTTTTGGTGCTCCAAGTATTACTAAAGATGGTGTTAGCGTTGCAAAAGAAGTAGAACTTAAAGATGCTCTTGAAAACATGGGTGCTTCTCTTGTAAGAGAAGTAGCTAGCAAAACAGCAGATCAAGCAGGAGATGGAACAACAACTGCTACAGTATTAGCCCATGCAATTTTTAAAGAAGGTTTAAGAAATATTACAGCAGGAGCTAATCCTATAGAAGTAAAAAGAGGTATGGATAAAGCCTGCGAAGCCATTGTAAATGAACTTAAAAAACTTTCTCGTGAAGTAAAAGGTAAAAAAGAAATTGCACAAGTTGCAACAATTTCAGCTAATTCTGATGAAAAAATCGGTGCTTTAATTGCTGATGCCATGGAAAAAGTAGGTAAAGATGGGGTTATTACTGTTGAAGAAGCAAAATCAATTAATGATGAATTAAATGTTGTTGAAGGTATGCAATTTGACAGAGGCTATTTAAGTCCTTATTTTATTACCAATGCAGATAAAATGATAGCAGAGCTTTCAAATCCTTATATTTTACTTTTTGATAAAAAAATCACTAATTTAAAAGATTTACTACCTGTATTAGAACAAATTCAAAAAACAGGCAAGCCTCTTTTAATTATCGCTGAAGATATTGAAGGTGAAGCACTTGCAACCTTGGTTGTAAATAAACTTCGTGGAGTATTAAATATCTCTGCTGTAAAAGCTCCAGGTTTTGGTGATAGAAGAAAAGCCATGCTTGAAGATATAGCAATTTTAACAGGTGGAGAAGTCATTTCTGAAGAGCTTGGAAGAACACTTGAAAGCGCTACTATACAAGATCTTGGACAAGCCTCTAGTGTAATTATTGATAAAGACAATACTACTATAGTTAATGGTTCAGGTCAAAAAGCTAATATTGATGCAAGAATTAATCAAATTAAAACACAAATTGCTGAAACAACTTCAGATTATGATAAAGAAAAATTACAAGAAAGACTTGCAAAATTAAGCGGTGGAGTTGCAGTTATAAAAGTAGGTGCAGCAACAGAAACTGAAATGAAAGAGAAAAAAGATCGCGTTGATGATGCTTTAAGCGCTACTAAAGCAGCAGTTGAAGAAGGTATAGTTATTGGTGGTGGCGCAGCCTTAATTAAAGCAAAAGCTAAAATCAAACTTGATTTAAAAGGCGATGAAGCCATAGGTGCAGCTATTGTTGAAAGAGCCTTAAGAGCACCTTTAAGACAAATTGCTGAAAATGCTGGCTTTGATGCAGGAGTAGTTGTTAATAGCGTAGAAAATGCTAAAGATGAAAATACAGGTTTTGATGCTGCAAAAGGTGAATATGTTGATATGCTAGAAAGTGGCATTATAGATCCTGTTAAAGTAGAAAGAATAGCTTTACTTAATGCAGTTTCAGTAGCTAGTATGCTTTTAACAACAGAGGCAACTATTAGTGAAATTAAAGAAGATAAACCAGCTATGCCTGATATGAGTGGCATGGGTGGCATGGGTGGCATGATGTAACCCTTTTTTCAGCAAGGTAAAACCTTGCTGATTTTACCAAGTTAATGTAAAAACACTTCCTTCATTCTCTATAGATTCACAAACAATTTTAATAGCATTCTCATCACAAATTTTTTTTACCAAAGAAAGACCTATGCCAAAACCACCCTTATCAGTATTAAATCTTGCATATCTATCAAAAATACGTCCTAAATGTTTCTTGCAAATCCCATAACCTGTATCAGCAATACTTAAAAATCTCTCTTTTAAAACAATAACAATTTCTCCATTTTTTTTATTATATTTAATAGCATTACTTAAAAGATTATCTATTAATTTAGAAATTTGACTTTTAGGTGCAAAAATATATGAATAGTGCAAATCAAGCTTCAAAGTAATTTTCTTTTGCTCAAAAAAGATTTTAAAATATTCTAATCTCTCTTGAAGCAATACTTGCATATCAAATTCTTGTTTTTCATTTTCTAAAGTATGGGGAAAATTATAAAAAACAAGATCAGAATACACTTGAGATAAAGTTTTTGCAGCTAGTTTTATTCTTAAAAATTTATGATTATTTTCTAAATCTTCATGTTTAAGTTGCTCTATACTTGTTAAAATAACGCTTAATGGGGTATTTAATTCATGTGTTGAATCTTTAATAAAACTATTAAGTGTAATAATCTTATCTTCTAAAGGTTTTAAAGCAATTTTTACTAAAATATAAGCTACCAAACCCAAAATACAAAAAGCTACCAAAGAAACACCAAAAACTTTCATTCTAATCCAAAATAAATCTTTACTCACATCTTCACCTTGGATTAAAATTTGTAAGCTACCATTTATATCAATTTTTTTATTATTAATATGCCTTAAAAAATAATAATCTGTACTCATAGGAGCGAGGAAAAAAATTTTACCATCATAAATACCTTTATCTTTAAATTCAGGTTTTACTTTTTTAAGATCAAAATCTGCATTATTAAAAAGAATATTATTAACATCAAATATAGCAAATTTTAAACCTGTACTTTGAGCGATATTTTTTGCACTTAATTTTATAGGCACAAAACGAGAATTTAAAATACTAATCACAATATTTCTATGACTTTCTCTTAAAGACAAACCTTTAGATACTATCAATTCTTCATTAAGTTTTTGATACCACAAGATAAAAAAAATTGTTAAAAAAATACCTGTAGTAGTAAGGTAAATCAATAAAATTTGTCGTATAACTTTTTTAGCCATAACAATACCCTCTTCCCCTTTGATTAATAATTTTTTCTTTTCCTAAAATTTTACGTAAATTTTTTATATAAGCTCTTAAACTTAACTCACTTGGTTCTTCATCATAATCCCAAAGCTCTTCAAAAATTCTTTCTACACTTAAAAAATGATTTTTATTTTTAAGTAATAAAGACAAAAGTTTAATCTCTTTACTTGGTAAAGTCAGAGCCTTATCATTAAAATAAAGAATTTGGGAAACTAATTCAAATCTAAAACCATCTCCTAATTCTTCAAAATCTTGATTTTTATGAAAAAAAGTTCTTTTAAGCAAAGCTTTAATTCGAATAGAAAGTTCGGCTAATTCAAAAGGTTTTTTTATATAATCATCACAACCCACACTAAAACCTTCCTTTAAATCATTAGTTGTATTTAAAGATGTCATAAAAATAGCAGGAGTTTGTTTGCCACTTTCTCTTAATTCTTTAAGTAAAGAAAAACCATTACCCAAGGGTATTTTAACATCAAAAATCCAAAGATCAAAATGTTTTTCATAGGCTAAATTTAAAGCCTCTTGGGCATTATCACATAAAAATACTTCATACCCCTCCTCATTTAAGAACTCTTCAATGATTTCACTTAAGCTTAAATCATCTTCTAAAAGTAAAATTTTAGATGCCATGTTTTATCTTTCTTAAATTTGTATTCTTTATAAAAATCATTATATCAAAATCTTATAAAAATATTAAATAAAATATAAATACTATATCATATCAAGATCATTTCTTAAAATAATTCAATTTTAATCAAAGCGCTAACAAAGTATAAATCGAATAAAATTATAAGTTATTTTATAGACAGTTAAAAGAAGTATTAAAATAAAAAAAAATTAATATATGGCTCCGGATGTAGGATTCGAACCTACGACCAATCGGTTAACAGCCGACTACTCTACCGCTGAGCTAATCCGGAATGAAATAAAATGTGATTATATTGAAATTAAAGAACTTTGTCAAGGGTTTTTTACTTAAAAATACATTTTTATGTAAATTAATTATTCTTTTACAATAATATTTCTTAGATTCCTAAAATAAAATAAATTCACCCCATTTTCATATAAATAATCAAGCTTCATTCCATGGGATTCTAAAATAGTATTAACAATATAAAGTCCAAGACCAAAACTTGATTTTTGTTTTGAACCTTGAGTAAAAGCTTGAGTATAATATTCTAAAGTATTATTTAATTCCGGTCCACGATTTTTAAAACAAATATAATCATCTATAATATCAATTTGTACAAAACCATTAGCAGAGTGTTTAATACCATTATCTATCATATTTTTAATAGCAGTAGTAAAAAGCTTAAAATCTACATTAACAAAAAAACTTTCATCCATAAAAATACGTATATTATTATCATCTCGCATGGCTATTTCTTTAGCTTCATCTAAAATATCTAAAATATTATATTTTTTTCTATTGATAAAAGCTGCACCTGAAGTAATTTGCTCAATGGCTGCAAACTCATTAATAAGAATTTCAAGTCTATTAAATACACTATTTAAACGTTGTTTATACTTATTATCTTCTATCATTTCAAGAGTTAAAAGACCTTTAGTTATAGGAGTTTTAAGCTCATGCATAATATTTCTTAAAAAAAACTGACGCGATTGATTTAACTTTCTAATTTGAACAATAGCTTGATAAAAAGCTTCACTTACTTGCGAAATTTCATCCACTCCAGTACTTACATCTTCAATATCATTAAGCTTGCCTTGTGCAAATTTATCAATTTGCTTTTTTAACCTTTTAAGGGGTTTTAATTTTTTAAATATATAAATATAAAGCAGTATAAGAATGCAAATTACAGCTACAGCTATAGCCTTAATAATAAAATATCTATAAGTTTGATAATCTTGATCTTTATAAAGATGCACCTTACCATCATAAATAATATTTAAATAAACTTGCCTATTATAAGAAATAATTTCAATAAGACCATTATTAACTTCAACTCTAGCTAAAACTTCTCCTTTAAAAAGAATCCTTCGAATATATTTAGCTTCTGTTATTTCATCCATTTTATTATAATTTTTAGTTTGATCTTCAAATTCTTGTTCACTAATAACTCCTGCAAAATTTAAAAGCCTTGCATTAGCTATTAAAGAATATTTTGTATTTAATTCTCTTGTATAATTTTGCTGATCGTATTCTATTAACCATAAAAAACCTAGTATAACACTAACGCCAGCAAAAATAAAAATAAAAGTTATAGTATAAAAAATTGAAGACTTATTCATTGAGTAAGCTTATAGCCTATTCCACGAATAGAATGGATATATTTTGGAGTTTTTGGATCATCACCCATTTTTTGACGAATTCTGCTAATAATTACATCTATGCTTTTATTACTAGAATCTTCACTAATAGAAGAACAATTATAAACGAGTTCTTCACGGCTTACTACACCACCTTCTTTTTTAATTAAATAACTTAAAATATCAAATTCAGCATTAGTTAAAGTAAGTTCTTGCCCTTTCATAGTAATAATGTGCTTATATTGATCATAAACTAAATCTTTAACACTTTTTGCTATCGCACTTTTAGTATTTGAAATACGTCTTAAATGGCTTTTAATGCGCGCTTGAAGCTCTTTAGGATTATAAGGTTTTGGTAAATAATCATCAGCACCTAATTCTAAAGCATTAACTTTATCTGTAATATCATGTCTTGCACTTGAAATAATAATAGGAGTATCATATTTTTTACGAATTTCTTCACACACCTCAAGCCCATCAAGCCCTGGTAAAGAAAGATCTAAAATAATGAGCTGGTATTCTTTTAATGCAAGTTTAGAAAGCCCTATATAAGGTTCATGAGCTATATCTACTTTCATATCGAATTTTTCCAAATACTCAGCTGTAATTTCTGCTAATTCTAAATCATCTTCTATCATAAGGATATTTGTCATTACGTTCCTTTATTTTAAACTGAATTTTAATTTTAAACTAAAATTTATAACGAAAGGAAAATCCTTTCGTAAATTTTATTTAAGTATAAGTAAAGTTGCAAAACCATTACGATACACCCAAACCTTAGCAAACTCTTTTTTATTTACTTGTTTTAATGCTTGTTCTAAATCTTTTAAATTTTTAATTTCATTTTGTCCAATACCTATAATAATATCACCTTCTTGAAAACCAGAATTTTTTCCCTTGCTTTTTTCTTTAACATTATCAACTAAAACACCATTGATATCTTTTGGAATTTGTAAACGTTCTTTTAATCTAGAGTCTAAATTTTTTAAACTTAAACCATCTATTAAACCACTTTGAATTTCTTTTGGATTTTCTTTTTCTCCTTTAAGCGTAAAATTAACTTGTTTATTTTCCCCATCTCTTTCATAACTTAATGAAATTTTTTGTCCAATTTCTAATGTTCCTATATAATTTTTAAGATCAACAGGACTTTTAATCACCTTATCGTTAACTTTAATAACCAAATCACCACGTTTAAGTCCAGCTTCATCAGCACTTGATCCTTTTTGAACATCAGTGATTAAAGCTCCTTCTTGATTTTTATAAGCTTTTTTTGTATCGCCTTGTAAAGCTAAAATAGTTACACCTAAAAATCCTCTATCAATTTTACCTTTTTCTATAAGTTTTTTTGCTATATCTTTTACCATATTTGAAGGTATAGCAAAACCTATGCCATTATTTCCACCACCGCGTGATAAAATTGCAGAATTAATACCTACTAAGTACCCACGACTATCAACTAAAGCTCCCCCTGAATTGCCTGGATTAATAGACGCATCTGTTTGAATAAAGTTTTCATATTGGTTTAAACCTATATTATCCTTATTTAAAGCAGAAATAATACCACTTGTCACACTAAAACCAACTCCAAAAGGATTACCCAAAGCAAAAACAACATCTCCTTCCATTAAATCATCTGAATTACTAAAAGTAATAGCTGAAAGATTATTAAGATCAATCTTAATAACAGCTAAATCAGTTTTTGGATCCTTACCTATTAATTTAGCCTTATATTCAGTATCACTACCTAATAAATTCACACTAATACTATCTGCATCATCTACAACATGATTATTAGTTACAATATAACCATCTTTTGAAATAATCACACCAGAACCCAAAGAACTCACTACTTCCTTATCACTTTTACCTTTTCTTTGAGGAAAATCAAAATCAAAAAATTGCTTAAAATACGGATCATTAAAAAAATCGTCTAATGGACTTGGACGATTAATCCTAGTAATAGTTTTAGAAGTAGATATGTTAACAACGGATTTTTTAGCATCTTTAATAGCATCATGATAAGAAAGCACAATATTATTTCCAGCTGCTGGATTAACGCGATTAACACTTGTAGTTGACTCATTAAAATGAATATTTGCAGCAAATAGCGCACTAGCTAAACCTAATAATAAAATAATTTTTTTCATTTTACTTCCTTTACTTTTTAAAATACATTCATTGCGTAAAATATTTTACTATGTCTATAAGTATAAAACTTAAAATTTACAAAATTGTAAATAAAAACTTGAGTGATAAAAATTTATAAAACTTGATTGACTTAGGCTAAAGTTTATGCTATAATTATTTTTTATAATCAAAGGACAATATTTTTCAAGGAAATATAATATGAATAGTTTATATCAAACCCTAGGAGTCAACAAAAACGCTAGTGCAGACGAAATAAAAAAAGCTTATCGCCGTTTAGCTAGAAAATATCATCCTGATATCAATAAAGAAAAAGATGCTGAAGAAAAATTTAAAGAAATCAATGCTGCTTATGAAATTTTAAGCGATGAAAAAAAACGTGCACAATATGATCAATATGGTGATTCCATGTTTGGAGGACAAAGCTTTCATGATTTTTCAAAAAGTACTGGTGGAGTCAATTTAGACGATATTTTAAAAGATTTATTTGGTGGCGGTTTTGGTGGACAAACAAGAACTGGTTTTAGTGGTTTTTCCTCAAAAGGTTTCAATAGTAATTTTAGAGGATTTGGAGGCTTTGAAGAAGAAAATTTAGACGATAATTTAGAACTTTATATTCCTTTTGAAAAAGCTGTTATAGGCGGAGAGCATAGTTTTAATTTCAAAGGACAAACTATTAAATTTAAAATTCCACACGGTATAAAAGAAGGGGAAAAACTTAGAATACGTTCTAAGGGAAAACAAGGATATAATGGAACACGTGGGGATTTAATCATTATTGTAAAAATAGAACAAAGCCCTATTTACCAAAGAGAAGATGATGATTTATATCAAAAAGTAGATATTCCTTTAAAAACTGCATTTTTTGGAGGAAAAATAAGCATACAAACCCTTAAAGAAGAAAAAAAACAAGCAACTATTAATATAGCACCTAATGCGAAAAATGGCCAAAAAATTCGTTTAAAAGGCTATGGAGTTCAAAACAGAAAAAATGATATTTATGGGGATATGTATTTAATTTTAAATATTGTTTTACCTAATACAGAAAGTTTTGATGAAAAATTCATACAAGATCTAAAAGAAAAATTACCTTAAAGAAAGGAGTTAAAATGAAACACCATTATGATGAACCTGTATATTTAATTAGTGTTGTAGCTAAAGTTTTAAGTATACATCCACAAACTTTAAGACAATATGAAAGAGAAGGCTTAATAGAGCCAAGTAGGACAGATGGAAAAATCAGATTATATTCTCAAAGAGATATTGACCGCATTAAACTTATATTACGTTTAACAAGAGATATGGGAATTAATCTTGCTGGAGTTGATGTTATTTTAAAATTAAAAAATCAGCTTCACGAATTTGAAAATTTAATCGATGAATTGCGTTTAGAACTTAGTAAACAGCAAGATAAACAAGCAAGTAGCAAGGCTATTATCAAACATAAAAATAGTTTTGATTTAATTTTTTATGAGAAAAAATAATATAATATGGATAATTTTTTAGAAATTTTTTTAATCACCGTTGCTATAGCAATCATTTTAAATGTTATTTTTAAAAAATTTGAAATTCCAACCATTATAGGTTATATAGCAGCAGGTGAAATTATTTCTGAACTTTATCATCTAAGCGGCAAAGGAGAAATAACTCATATAGCTGAATTTGGCATAGTATTTTTAATGTTTACTATAGGACTTGAATTTTCTTTTAAGCATCTAATGGCAATGAAACAAGAAGTATTTTTAAATGGATCCCTACAAATGCTTACTTGTGGTTTTGTTTTTATGCTGCTTGTTATAGGAATTTTAAGACTAAGCGATCAAAGTGCAACAATAGTAGGTTTCGCCCTAGCACTTTCATCAACTGCTGTTGTACTTAAAATTCTAAATGATAATGGAGACATTAATGAGCAATATGGAAGAAAAGCCTTAGGTATCTTACTTTTTCAAGACATAGCTGTTATTCCTTTATTACTTCTTGTAGACATTTTCTCCTCCACTAA
This sequence comes from Campylobacter hepaticus, assembly GCF_001687475.2. NCBI lineage: Bacteria > Pseudomonadati > Campylobacterota > Epsilonproteobacteria > Campylobacterales > Campylobacteraceae > Campylobacter > Campylobacter hepaticus. The sequence continues at coordinate 171,545 of NZ_CP031611.1, read as the reverse complement.
TCAAAACATAGAAAAGCTTCTTTTTACCACACTTATTTCAGTGCTCATTTTAATTGCTTTATTATTTTTTATAGGTAAATACTTAGTAGATAGAATTTTTAGACTTATTATTCGTACTTCTTCTCAAGAAATTTTTATTAGTACTGTTTTATTTATGGTTATTGGGGCAAGTTTTTTAGCAAATTATTTTGGATTTTCTTATTCTTTAGGAGCTTTTATAGCAGGGGCTTTGATAGCAGAAACTAAATATAAACATAAAATTGAAGCAGATTTAATTCCTTTTAGAGATTTGCTTTTAGGACTTTTTTTTATCACAGTAGGTATGCAAATCCAACTTGATATAGTAAGTCAAAATTGGTTCTTAATTATAGTATTAACCCTTCTTGTTATGGCTTTAAAATTTGGAATAGTTTTTGGATTTTTATTTCTTTATACCAAAAAAAGAGTGGCTTTAAAAACAGCTTTTTCTATAGCACAAATAGGTGAATTTGCCTTAGCTATTTTTTCTCTTTTACAAGCAAAAAATATGCTAGATATCAAAACTTCTCAAATTCTCATTGTAGTATCAATTTTAACAATGATTATTACACCTTTTATTTTAAATAATATAAGAAAAATAGCTAATGTTGTAGAAGATATGACTCTTAATACTCACGCTACACAAAATATAGATAACAATCTTAAATTAACAAATCATCTTGTTATTTTTGGCTATGGGCGCTTAGGACAAGAAGTTACGCAAAAAATAAAAAATACTGGAGTGCCTTATTTAGTGCTAGAAAGTGATTTAAATTTAGTAGAACTTGGAATTAGTCGTGGAGAAAATGTTGTTTTTGCTAATGCCGCTCAAGAAGAAACTCTTAAAATTGCTAATATTGAAGAATGTTCTGTAGCTATTATCACAGTAACAAATGAAGCTAAATTAGAAATGCTTTGCCAAATTCTAGCTAATTATCCTAAGCCTATAGATACAATCATCCATGTTAATGGAACTTTAAAAAAGATGCTTTTTTCTAGTATAGATGAAAACATACGCATTATACGCTCTGAAAAAGTAATAGCTAGAAATTTAGTCCAAGAAGCTTTAGAATGCAGAATTCACAAAAATACCTAAGGAAAAATTTTGAATAAAAACGAAGAAAAAACCTTACGTGTTAAATACCTAAGAAATCTTGAAAAATTTTTTAATGCTGCTACATGTGCGCTTAAAAAAGAAAATTTTGATCCTTGCAAATTTAAAGAAAGAATGCTAAAAAATACTAAATTTTTTAAAAAAAATACTGCTGTAAATCTTAATTCAGACTATGCAAAAAAACTTGAATTTTTTGTTCATTCTTGTTTAGACTTTTCTAAAGAAAAAAATGAACTTTTAAATCTTGCTAATGCCTTAGATAAACAAAAAAGACAGAGTGAAAAAAAAGAAAAACATAAAAATTATTTATTAAAGGACTATAAATGATAAATATATTTTTTGATATGGATGGGACTTTAATTGACAGTGCTAATGCTATTTCTTGTGCAGTCAATGAGATACACAAAAACTTAAACCTAGAAAAATTAGCCAAAGAAAAAATTATACAAATTATTAATACTCCTAATATTGACTGGGCAAAAGAACTTTATAATATAAAAGATTTTAATCATTCAAATTTTAAAAAAGATTATGAACAATACTTTATAAAACATTATAAAAAAAGCGTGGTTTTATTTGATGGAATTAAAGAATTATTAATTTTTTTAAAAAATAAAAATTGTTTTTTAGCTATTGCTACGAATGCTCCACAAAGTTCACTAAAAAACATACTTCAAAAACATGAAATCCTATCTTATTTTGATAAAATTCTAGGAGTAAGTTCTAGCATCAAACCTAAACCTCATCCCATGATGTTAGAACTTTTAAAAAGCCAAGCACCCTATAAAACAAGTATATTTATAGGTGATAGCCAAAAAGATCAAGAATGTGCTAAAAATGCTAATTTAACTTATTTCCATGCTAAATGGTATCAAAAAAATTTAAAAGAGAATGAATTTAGCAATACAAATGAACTCAAAAGCTTTTTACAAAGGTATTTATAAGTTTTTTAATCAAATTTAGCTAAAATAAAATAAATTTTAAAAAGAGTGGATTATGAATGAATTATTAATAGAAATCGGTACAGAAGAATTACCTGCTATTCCTTTATTAAAAGAATTAAACAATATAGAAAAAAAATGGAAAAATATTTTAGAACAATACCATTTAAAAAGTGATTTTAAATTTTATTATACCCCGCGTCGTTTAGTATTTTTTCATGAAAATTTTCCAAACAAACAAGAAGACACTTTTGCTCAATTTATAGGCGCACCAAAAAATATAGCTTATAAAGATGGAGTTTTAACCCCTGCAGGAGAAAGTTTTTTACAAAAAGCACAAATTAGCGAAAACGAACTTGAATTTAAATACATTAAAGGTAAAGAAGTCTTATATCATCAAAAAACTATTAGAGGTTTATCAAGTCAAGAAATTTTAGCACCTATGATAAATGAATTTCTAAAAAATCTTCATTTTGGAAAAAGCATGCGTTGGGGTGCACACACTTTTGAATTCATACGTGCCATCCGTTCTATAGTTTGTATTTTCAATGATAATTTAATCGATTTTGAAAGTTATGGTGTGAAAAGTGCTAAAAAAACTTTTATACATAGAAGCATAGCTTATGACTTGCAAGAATTTAACACCATAGAAGAATATTTCAAGCTCTTAGAAAAAAATTTCATTATTCTAGATCCCTTAAAAAGAAAAGAAAGAATACTAAAACAATTTAAAACTTTAGAAGAACAAAATCATATACAAATTGCTCAAGATGAAGAACTTTTAGCCGAAGTTATTGCTATTACAGAATACCCTAATGCTTTATTAGGAAGTTTTGAAAAAACCTATCTTCAAATCCCCCATGAAGTTATTATTCATTCCATGAGAGAAAATCAACGCTATTTTGCAGTATTTAATGAAAAAAAACTAAGTAATCATTTCATCGTAGTTAGCAATGCAGTATGTAAGGACTATTCAAAAATTATCCATGGAAATGAAAGGGTTTTACATGCAAGACTTAGTGATGCAATGTTTTTTTACAAAAATGATATACAAAATGGTTTAATTCCTGAAAAACTTAATCAAATAATTTATCTTGAAGGTTTAGGAACTATGCAAGATAAAAGTTTAAGAGAAATCAAAATTGCAGAAATTTTATGCCAAATGCTAAAAAATGATCAAATTGCTAATATCTCTACAGCGATAAAATATTCTAAAGCAGATTTAACCACACAAATGGTTTATGAATTTACAAGCTTGCAAGGTATTATGGGAAGCTATTATGCACAAAAAATGGGTTTAGATGAGACCATTTGCCTAGCTATTAAAGAACAATATTTACCTGATTTAGAACAAGCCCCTCTTCCAAGTAATGAATTTTCAAGTATAGTTGCCCTTGCTAATAAATTTGACACCCTTATGGGGCTTTTTAGCATAGGCAAAATTCCAAATGGAACAAAAGATCCTTATGCTTTAAGACGTGCTGCTAATGGTATTATTAAAATCGCTCTAAATTTAAATAAAGAATTTGATATACAAATTTTATTAGAAAAATTTGCAAAATATTATAAAAATTTTGATATACAAATTTTAAAAGATTTTATTTTTGAAAGACTTTATACCTTTTATGAAGTCAATACTTCTTTTATCAAAGCAGTGCTTAGTTCTAAAAATACAGATTTAATTCATATTAATCAAAGCGTAAATGCCCTTATAAAACTTAGCAAAAAAACCAATTTTAATGAAAATTTTGCTACATTTAAAAGACTAGCTAACATTGCAAGCAATTCTTCTTCTTTTATTGATCCATCGCTTTTTATCCAAGAAGCAGAAACCAAACTTTATGAAGCTTTTAAAGAAAAAATCCACGCTTCTTCTTTAGAAGCAAAACTTGAAAATCTCTTTGCACTTAAACCTTTTATTGATGATTTTTTTGATAAAGTCATGATTAATGATGAAAACGAAAAACTTAAAAATAACCGTCAAGCCTTAGTTTGTCAAATTTATAAAGAATTTTTAAACATTGCTGATCTTAAAGAATTAAGCTTATGAAAGCTCTTTGGTTATTTTTAAGCCTTACTCTTTGGCTTTTTGGGACTCAAAATCTAGAACTTGTTAAAGGTCAGGCTTTATTTTTCATTTTTGATAAAAAAGATTTTATTGCTTTAAAAAATAATGATAAAAATATCCCTAGTTTTCAACATCCTAAAGATCAAAACAAAATTGTTGTTATTTTTACCCTACCTTATAAAAATCCACCAAAAAATACAAAACTTCTTGCATTATATAAAAATAAAAAAGAAGATATCTTTATAAAAACTTTAGAGGGGCACTACAAAAGCGAAACATTAAATGTTAGACAAGATAAAATTTTTCCACCTAAAAATACCCAAGAACGCATACTTAAAGAATCCAAACAAGCCAATGAAATTTACAATTTTTACACACCAAAAGCCTTATTTAAAGAAACCTTTAACATTCCTTTAAATTCTGCCATTACTAGTGATTTTGGAAAAGCAAGAATTTTCAACCAAAAATTAACAAGCTATCATAACGGAACAGATTTTAAAGCCGCTATGAAAACGCCCATTTATGCAAGCAATGATGGTATAGTTAAAATCGCTAAAGAACGTTATTTTGCAGGTAATTCTGTTGTTATTGATCATGGTTTTGGAATTTATTCTCAATACTATCATCTTTCTAAAATCAAAGTTAAAACGGGACAAAAAGTTAAAAAAGGTGAACTTTTAGGATTAAGCGGGGCTACAGGAAGAGTAAGTGGACCACATCTGCATTTTGGAATTATTGTAAGAGGTACACAAGTAGATCCTTTAGACTTTATTACTAAATTTAATACACTTTTTCAATGAAATTTAGTAAATTTTTTAATCTTTGGCTTAATGAAAACTATTATAAAAATACCGTCGATATAGGCAAAAAAGGGGATTTTTTTACAACAGTAAGTGTAGGCAATCTTTTTGGTACACTTTTGGCAAAACATTTTTTATCTTTAATTGATAAAAAAATTTTACAAACCCCTTTAGAACTTGTTGAAATAGGTGCAAATGAAGGGTATTTAAGTCATGATTTTTTATGTGCCTTGCTTGAATTAAGACCAGAAATTTTTTCTCATATTTCTTTTTTTATTATAGAGCCCCATGAAAAATTAAGAATCTTGCAAAGAAAAACTCTAAATGGAGTAGAATTTACCCATAAAGCACATTTACAAGAATGTAATTTTAAAAATGCTTTTTTCTTTTGCAATGAACTTTTCGATAGCTTTCCTTGTGAATTAATTGATCATGATAAAATGGCCTTCATACAAGATTTTCAATTCATTTTTAAACCTATGGATAAGAATTTAAAAATAAAATGCCAAAACTTAAATTTAGAAAAAGGCGAATACAGCATTTATTTAGAAAATTTCTTTAAAGATTTAGATCGAGCTTGTGAAAAATTTATCTTCGCAGCCTTTGATTATGGTAGCTATAATCATAAAGATTTTAGTCTAAGAATTTATCAAAAACATCAAATTTTTAATCCCTTTGAATGCAAATTAAAAGATTTTTTTGCTAAAAGTGATTTAACTTATAATGTTAATTTCAACCATATTCAAAGTCTTATTAAAGAATTTGATTTTAAACTCTTAGAATTTAAAAAGCAAAATCTTGCCTTAATAGATTTTGGTTTCGAACAATTGCTTAAAGAATGTAAAAATAAAAATCCAAAAAAATATGAAGAATTTCTCTTACAAGCTAAAATTTTATTTTTCAATTTTGATGAAAAATTCCATTTTTTTGAATTTTTAAAAAACTAAAATCTTATATTTTTAATACCTGCTAAACAAACACCCTCTCTTAATCCCTCATCAACAACTATAAGTTTATGCTTATCAAACAAAGCATAAAATAACAAACATCCCGCACTTAAATATCTTTTTCGCGCATCATACCTACTTATTTTAAAGCTATTTTTTCATCCATATAAAAAAGTTTAATGGCATAATTTAAAAAATCCTTATGACAAAGTCTTTTACCGTTAACTTTTTTTGCTTCATATTTATCATAAAACATATTTTGTTTTAAAGCACTCAGCATAGTAGGTACACCTGAATTAATCACTACAGTTTTAGCTTTTAAAAATTTTAATGCTTTTTTTATCTTAGCAACCTCATCAAAAGCTTTAAAAGCTAAATATTTAAAATGGCTATCTTTAATTAAAAAATGAAGTTTTAATTTCTTATCTTTTATTTGTGTAATAAACTTAGGATATTGCTTTAGAATTTTCTTATTAAAATAAGATTTTTTAAAAGCTAAATATTGATTTTTTTCATAAAAACTAATAATACCAAAATCAAAACTTTCACAATAATTTTTAAAAGACAATTCACAAGAAGCACCTCCTAAATCACAATACGCAAATTCTCCATAAATTCCAAGCTTAAATAAAGCTATTTTCATACCTAAAACACTCATTTTAGCTTCATTTTTTGCATCAATTACTTTAAAATTAATATTAAATTCTTCTTTTAAATCAGCAAAAATTTTTAAAGTATTATTTGCCTTTCTAAAAGCTGCGGTGGCTACAGCATTTGCTTTACTTAAATCTTGCTCTTTAGCTAAAATATTTAAAGCTTTTTTCAATCTTTGTATGGCTTCTTGAGAAATCTCTCCACTTTGATTTAAATTTTTAGCCGCCCCAATTACAAATTCGTATTCTTTTATTTTATTTAAACATGCATCCATTTGCACTGCTCTTAAAGTATTAGATCCAAGATCTATGCCTAACATTGCTTTCCTCGTTTAAATTTTATAGTATAATAGCAAAAAAGTTCTAAAGGGAAAATATGCTTTTGGGTGTTAATATTGATCACATAGCAATTTTAAGACAAGCTAGAATGGTAAATGATCCTGATCTTTTAGAAGCTACTTTCATCGTAGCACAATGGGCTGATCAACTTACTTTACATTTAAGAGAAGATCGTCGCCACACTCAAGATTTTGATTTAGAAAATATTATACGCTTTTGTAAAATCCCTGTCAATTTAGAATGCGCTTGCAATGATGAAATTTTAAACCTAGCACTTAAATTAAAACCTCATCGTGTTACTTTAGTGCCTGAAAAAAGAGAAGAACTAACTACAGAAGGTGGGTTAAATTTAAATCATACAAAACTTAAAGAAAGTATTCAAAAGCTTCAAAATGCAGGGATTGAAGTTTCACTTTTTATCAACCCGCATTTAGAAGATATACAAAAATCTCATGAATTAAAAGTCGAATTTGTAGAACTTCATACAGGTCTTTATGCAAATTTATATAATGCACTTTTTAGCAATATTTCACACACTGCTTTTGCTTTAAAAGAATTAAACTTAAACAAAGAAGTCTTGCGAAATCAATTTATAAAAGAATTACAAAACATAGAATTTTGTGCCAAAAAAGGTACAGATCTTGGTTTAAAAATTGCTGCAGGACATGGATTAAATTATAAAAATATCACACATATAATAAAAATCAAAGAACTCTGTGAGCTTAATATAGGACAAAGCATTATAGCAAGATCTATTTTTACAGGATTGCAAAATGCTATTTTAGAAATGAAAGCCTTGCTTAAAAAATGAAAAAAATAGCTATTAGCATAGGAGATATAAATGGCATAGGACTTGAAATTTTAATCCGTTCTCATGAAAAACTAAGTACTTTGTGCACACCTTATTATTTCATCCACGAAAACTTACTCCAGCAAGCTTTAAAAATTTTAAATTTAAAGCTTTTAAATGCAAATATTATAGCCTTTAAAGACAGTAAAACTTATGAATTTAAATATGAAAAAAGCCATAATCTACTTCATGTGTATTCTTTTTGCTTACCTTTAGGTGCAAAAGTAGATGAAAATTTTAATATACAAGCAGGAAAAATAGATGCAAAAAGTGGACTTTATAGTTTTTTAAGCTTTAAGGCGGCAAGTTATTTTGTCTATAAAAAATATGCTCATGCTCTACTTACTTTACCTATACATAAAAAAGCCTGGGAAGAAGCTAAGCTTAATTACAAAGGACACACAGATGCCCTAAGAGACTTTTTTAAACAAAATGCTCTTATGATGTTAGGCTGTAAAGAACTTTTTATAGGACTTTTTAGTGAACATATACCCCTAGCTAAAGTAAGTCAAAAAATCACTTTTAAAAAATTAAGTATCTTTTTAAAAGATTTTTACCAACAAACAGGTTTTAAAAAAATTGGCGTTTTAGCTTTTAATCCTCATGCAGGAGATTATGGAGTTATAGGTGGAAAAGAAGAACAAATCATGCAAAAATCCATTCATTTTGTCAATGCCTTTTTATATTCTAAAAAAGATGAAATTTTTTTTAGAAAAGCCTTAAAAGATGAAAATTTACAAAACGAATTGCTTTTTAATTTCAAAGGCAAAGGTGTATATTTACCTTATCCTTTAGTGGCTGATACAGCTTTTACAAAAATGAGTTTAAAATCATGCAAACGTTTAGTAGCTATGTATCACGATCTAGCTTTAGCTCCTTTAAAAGCTTTATATTTTGACAAAAGCATTAACGTAAGTTTAAATTTACCCATTTTACGCGTAAGTGTTGACCATGGCACAGCTTTTGATAAAGCTTACAATAATGCCAAAATTAGCACAAAAAGCTATTTTGAAGCAGCTAAATTTGCCTTGCAATCTCCTATTAAAACTTCAATTTAATTTCTATTAAATATGCAAAAATTAATTTTAACTTTATTGCATTTATATTAAAAAAATATTATCTTAAATCACATAATTTTTAATTAAAACAATAAATTAAAATTCAAAAATAAAGCCTTAATTCCTAAGTATAAATATATTTATTTTTATTAATTTTTGTTATAATTTTTTCAAAAACAAAGGAAAAAAATGATTTTTATTGACGCTTGTTTTAAAAAACCCACACCTTATACCCCTGTTTGGATGATGAGACAAGCAGGAAGGTATTTACCAGAATATATGCAAGTAAGAAAAGAAGCAGGAGACTTTCTTTCTTTATGTAAAGATTATAAAAAAGCAGCACAAGTTTCTTTACAACCTGTTGATATCTTAGAAGTTGATGCAGCAATTATTTTTTCAGATATCTTAGTAGTTCCGCTTGAAATGGGAATGCCTTTGCATTTTCAAAAAGGCGAAGGACCTGTATTTAGTGATACTATCTCAAATTTAGAAGATTTAAATAAGCTTGATGATCAAAACGCTCATAAAAAGTTACATTATGTTTATGATGCTTTAAAACTTACACGAGAAAAATTACCTCAAGATAAAGCCTTAATAGGATTTTGCGGAAGTCCTTGGACCATAGCCACTTATATGATAGAGGGTAAAGGAAGTAAAAATTATGCAAAATGCAAAAAAATGCTTTACCAAAATCCAGAACTCTTGCACAAAACTTTAAACAAACTTACTCAAGTTTTAAAACTTTATATAGAAGAGCAAATCAAAGCAGGTGCTAATGCAATTCAAATTTTTGATAGTTGGGCAAGTGCTTTAGAATGCGATAAATTTTTTGAATTTTCTTTTAATTACATGATAGAACTTTCTCATTTTATTAAAAATAAATATCCTTATATACCTGTAATTTTATTTCCTAAAGGCATTAGTGGATATTTAGATAAAATTGATGGAGATTTTGATGTCTTTGGGGTAGATTGGAGCACTCCTCTTGATTTAGCACGTAATAAACTATCTCATAAATACACTCTTCAAGGTAATATGGAACCTTGTAGACTCTATGATAAAAATGCTATTAAAGAAAGTGTAGAAAATATCTTAAAAATCATGCACAATAAAGCACATATTTTTAATCTAGGTCATGGTATTTTACCTGATATAAGTGTTGAAAATGCAAAATATTTTATCAAATTAGTGCAGCAAAGTTCGTCTTAATGAAAATTCTTTTTGGTCCTATAAATTCTAGACGTTTTGGAAAATCTTTAGGTATAGATTTAAGCCCCAGTAAAAAACAATGTAATTTTGATTGTGTTTATTGTGAACTTAGCCCTAAAAAACCACAAGAAAATCAAGATGAAATTATAAGTATAGAGCAAATTATACTAGAAGTACAAAATATACTTAAAAAAAACATAGAATTTGATTTTCTTACCCTTACTGCCAATGGAGAACCTAGTCTTTATCCACATTTAGATGAATTAATCTCATCTTTGCGTCAACTTATTAAAAATAAAAAATTACTCATATTAAGCAATGGTACAGCTGTATTAGATGAAAAAAAATTCCAAAGCTTACTTCGATTAGATGTGGTAAAATTTAGCCTAGATAGTGCTATTTGCAAAACTTTTTATCGTATTGATAAAGCTTTAAAAAATATTGATTTACAAGCCATGATAGAAAAAATGGCAGAATTTAGAGTGCAATTTCAAGGCGATTTAATCATGGAAACTCTTGTTGTTAAAGATCTTAATGACAATGAAGAAGAATTTAAAGCACTCAATCAAGCTTTTAAAAAAATCCTACCCTTAAGAATTGATTTAAGTACCATAGATAGACCCCCATCTTATGCCGTAAAAGCTATAAGTGAAGAAAAACTAATGCAATTATCCAAATTTATAGATTGCGCTCCCGTTTTTTTAAGCAAAAGAAACTATCAAAATGAAGCATTAAGTTTTAATAAAGAAGAACTACTAAAAATGCTTCATTTACGTCCCCAAAGTCAAATGGATATAAAAGCAAGATTAGATCAAAGTTCTCAAATTTTATTAAAACAACTCATCAAGGAAAAAAAAATCAAAATTCTTGATCTAGCAGGAGTTAAATTTTATAAAGCTTAAAGTTGTGGCAAATATTTCTTAAGTAAAGCAACAAGTTCATTTTTACTCACATCGCTTAAAATCTCACTAACAAAATCAAAATCTCTCACATTTTCTTTAGCAAAAAAAATAATATGACTTTGAGGATGTTCTTTTTTATACAAACTAAGTAAATTTTTCATTCTCTCAAGATCAAGTTTAATCAATTCATAATCTAGCAAAATCAAACGATAACTTTGGTTTAATTCTTCTTTTAATTGGCTAAAAGAATTAATACATATATTTTTATCACATTGTTTTTCTATGATATTAAAAAACAATCTTGTATCAAAATCATTTTGTTTAAAAAGTAAAACATTATTTTGATAAGGAGTTTGAAATTTTAAAGTACAAAGCTTATCAAGTTTATTTTGCAAAATACCCTCAAGTTCTTTTTTCTTTAAAGGCAAGGTTAAAAAATGTTCATAATAAGTATTTTTATCACGCCCCATAACTATAAAATCATAATTTTTCTTTGTATTTTCACTTAAAATCTTATCTTTAATAAAAACTAAATGAAAATCATTAAGATCAAAACTTAAATCTTTAAAACTAGTGCTTTCTATACCAAAATATGAAAGTAAATGCGCAAGTAAAAAGGTTTCAAGTTCATCATCATTAACTATAGCCACACTTGCTTGAAACTGTAAAACCCTATCATACATACTTATTTTAATACTTTTACGATATTCTAATGCTTGATTTAAACCTAATCTTACTTGTTCTTTTTGCAAATTTAAAGTATTTAAAATCAAAGTGTAAATTTTTTTATTACAATTTTCATCTAAACACTGCATTGCATCAAACATATTCCCAAGTTGATATAAATTTTCTTCTAGTAAATGCAAATATTTATCTTTTTCATGAGACATCTTAGTTAAATTTTGCATTGTATTTTCTAATTTATCTTTCAATAAATCAAGAGCATTATCTATACTTAATTTTTCTTGAGAATTCAAAAAATTATTATGTATAAGAAAAAGTTTTTGATGTATTTTTATTATTTGTTTTTTTTGCTTAAAAGCCATAATAAAAAGGGTTAAAGACATTATAAAAATACTCATAAACATAACTATTTTAATTTGTTCTACACTATCATTAAATTTTAAAATATCAATACTTAAATAAGCTAAAATGATATTAAAAATAAAAATTATTCCTGCTAATAACAATTCAATTTTCCTTTATTTTTTGTGCTATTTTTCTACCTACAAGACTCATTAATTCATTAAAATTAGCCTTATGTATAGCTTCAAAATTCCCATAATAAGCTAAAAGTTTTTGTATAACTCCTGAATTAAGTCCTAAATTAACAAGTTTAGAACTTGATAAATCTTGTTTTTTCTTGGTATTTTGATGAAAACTAATAGCAAAACGGTGCGCTTCATCTCTTAGTTTTTGTAAGAATTGTAATTTCTTATCGTTAACACTTAAAGCAAATTCACCTTTTATAGAATGAATTTTATCCTTAGCTCCCCCTTTAGCTCTATGAGCCTTTGCATCAATTTTTTCTTTTGAAATAGCTAAAATATCAACATTAGCCCCGCTACTTAGTATAATTTCTCTTGCTAAATCAAGTAAAACCTTACCCCCATCTATAAGCCATAAATCAGGGGGCGACATTTTATCAAATTCTAAAGCCCTACGCGTTAAAACTTCACGCATTTGTTCATAATCATTTTTATATTTTAAATGAAATTTACGATACCTTGATTTATCCCAAACTCCCATTTTATAACTCACCATTACCCCAACATTTGCCACACCTTGCAAATGAGAATTATCAAAAATTTCTATACATTGAGGTAAATTTTCAAGTTCAAAATAGGATTTTAATGCTTCTTGCATAGTAAAATCATTATTTTTTTGTTCTTTTTTTATATTCAAAAGTGCATTTTGAAAAGCTAAATCACAAATTTTTCTTTTTTCTCCTATTTTTGGAATTTTAATATGAATTTTTTTATTAAATCTTTGACTTAAAATCTCTTCTAAAAGCATTCTATCTTCAAATTCTTCATACACATAAATAGTACTAGATATTAAAGGAATATCTATGCTAAAATTTTCTAAAATAAACTGTTTATAAATTTCATTTTTATCACACTCTATAGTATTTTTAACAAGGGTAATTTGAGAATTAGCACTAATAATCTTTCCATTTTGCACCACAAAACGTAAAGTAGAAAGCATGGATTTTTCAAAAGCTAAAACAAAAACCTCAAAATCTTCTAATTTTGCAATATCAAGTTCTACTTTAAGTTCTAATTCTTTAATAATAGCAATTTGATCTCTTATTCTAGCTGCTTCTTCATAATTTTCATTTTGCGCTAAAAAAGCCATTTGTTGTTCTAAATTTTTTATTAAAATACTAGGATTTAAAAGAGCATGCACGGCTTCATTTAAAATTTGGTGATATTTTTCTTTGCTTATTGCTTGATTACAAGGTGCAAGACAGCGCCCAATTTGATAAAAAATACAAGGACTCTTACAATTTGCTTTTTGCTTTAAAGGATAATAAAAATAAAGCGCATCCAAAAGTTCTCTAGCTCCTTTAAAAAAGGGTCCAAAATATTTGATTTTACTTTTTTTAACCAATTTTCTAGTAATTTCAAAACGCGGAAATTCTTCATCAAAATCCACATAAATATAAGGATAAGTTTTATCATCTCTTAGTAAAATATTATATTTTGGATGCAATTGTTTAATAAAAGAATTTTCTAAAATCAAAGCATCAGCTTCTGAATTAGTAGTAATAAATTCTAAATGCACAGCCTCTTGTATCATTTTTTGAATTCTTAAAGAATTTCTTGGATTAGCATGCAAAGAAGGAGTAAAAGCAAAATAAGAACGTATGCGGTTTTTAAGATTTTTAGCCTTGCCTATATATAAAAGTTTTCCTTCTTTATTAAAATACTGATATATCCCAGCACTATTAGGAAGAGTTTTTAATTCATTTTCTAAAGTATTTTCAAGCAAAATTTAAACCTTTATTTATAACCGCTCTTAATTCTTCAAATTTTTGCTTTAAACTAGGATCTTCAAAAGCATTCTTAAACTTAGCGCAAGAAAGCTCTAAATAAGGTTTTTCAAGGCTTTCAATCTTTTCATGCTTTACATGAGTATATTTTTGAGGGAAAATTTTTATCTCTTTAATATGAGAAAATCCACTCAAAGGATATTTTTCTCCATATGTTTTTATGAGAAATTTAATATAAATTTTGCTATTATCATGATTTAATTCTTGATAAGCTGCTGAATGTAAAGTTACTATATATAAAATATAGTTTTTTACATAAATCCGAGCAATTAAACGTTGTTTAGCAAGCGGAAAAGAACTTAAAAAATCTTTACAAAAAAATAAGGTTTTTAAAGGTTTATAATGAGCTTTACTCATCAATTCATTTATAATAGCACTGGTATTTTTAAGCATCTTTATGTTATTAATTTTTTTCATAAAATGATTTTAACATTTCTTTTCTTAATTTTCTTGTGTGCTTGCGGTTATAAAGGCAATCCTCAATATATAAATTATGAACAAAATGGTTCTATAAAAAATATTAAAAATTATGAACAATTGCATAGGTGGTAAATAATGAAAAAAGCAGATATTTTAGTTTTAGATTTTGGATCTCAATACACTCAACTTATTGCAAGACGCTTAAGAGAACAAGGTGTTTATGCTGAAATTCTTCCTTTTAATGTAAGTTTAGCTGATATTAAGATAAAAGAACCAAAAGGTATTATTTTAAGCGGGGGTCCTGCAAGTGTTTACGCAACAGATGCTTATTTTTGCGATAAAAATATATTTGATCTAGGTTTACCTATTCTTGGAATTTGTTATGGCATGCAACTCATGGCACACCATTACAAAGCTACAGTAGCCCCTGCAGGACATAAAGAATACGGTAAAGCCACTATAGAAATTAAAAAAGATAGTGATTTATTTAAAAATCTTCCTAAAAGACAAACTGTTTGGATGAGTCATTCTGATAAGGTAGAAAATTTACCGCAAGATTTTGAAGTTTTAGCTATAAGTGAAAACAGCCCTTTTTGTGTTTTTGGCAATGAAAAAAAGAAATTCTTTGCCTTACAATTTCATCCTGAAGTCCAACACAGTGAATTTGGTAAAAATATTTTAAAAAATTTTGCCAAATACGCTTGCAATTGTGAAAGTGTTTGGAATATGGGGTCTTTTGCAAAAACCCAAATAGAGAAAATCCGTCAAGAAGTAAAAAACAATAAAGTACTTTGTGCTGTAAGTGGTGGGGTTGATAGTAGTGTGGTTGCAGCACTTTTAGCTAATGCCATAAAAGAACAAGTTATTGTTGTTTTTGTAGACAATGGACTTTTAAGAAGTGGAGAAAAAGAACAAGTTGAATTTATGTTTAAAAACACTTTAGGTATAGATCTCATCAGCATAGATGCAAGTGAAATTTTTTTAAAGCGTCTTAAAAATATACTTGATCCTGAACAAAAAAGAAAGATTATAGGAAATACCTTTATAGAGGTTTTTGAAGAAGAAGCAAAAAAACACAAAGATGTGAA
Source organism: Campylobacter hepaticus (assembly GCF_001687475.2). Taxonomy (NCBI): domain Bacteria; kingdom Pseudomonadati; phylum Campylobacterota; class Epsilonproteobacteria; order Campylobacterales; family Campylobacteraceae; genus Campylobacter; species Campylobacter hepaticus. The sequence goes on along the minus strand of NZ_CP031611.1, from coordinate 156,083 downwards.
ATACTTAGCTCAAGGTACTTTATACACAGATATTATAGAAAGCTCTGTTATAGGAGCTAGTAAAACCATTAAAAGCCATCATAATGTAGGTGGTTTACCAGAAAAAATGAATCTTAAACTCATTGAACCCTTAAAAGAAATTTTTAAAGATGAGGTACGTATTTTAGGATTAGAATTAGGGCTTAATAAAGAACTTGTTTACCGTCACCCTTTTCCTGGTCCTGGTCTTGCTATACGCATTATGGGTGAAGTTAATCACTCAAGCCTAGATTTATTACGCAAAGCTGATCTTATTTTACTTCAAGAACTTAAAAGCACAGGCTGGTATGATAAAACCTGGCAAGCGTTTTGCGTACTTTTAAATGTAAAAAGCGTCGGCGTTATGGGGGATAATCGTACCTATGATAATGCAATTTGTATACGTGTTGTAGATGCAAGCGATGGAATGACTGCAAGTTTTTCTCATCTTCCTTATGAAATTTTAGAAAATATTTCACGTAGAATTATTAACGAAGTTGAAGGAATTAACCGCGTTGTTTATGATATTTCAAGCAAACCCCCTGCAACAATAGAATGGGAATAATTGATTAAAATTAAAGCGAGGAGAAAGTATGCATGGAAAAATAGCTATTTATATGGACTCTACAGGACGCGGGACTGTAGTTAATAGCGCTAATACCTTTTTTGATTTTAACCGTCAAATTTGGAATGATAAAAAAAGCATGCCTAGTGTAGGTATGCTTGTAGAATTTAGAACTTTTACAAATGAAAAAAAAGAAGGTGACAAACTTGCACAAACAAGTAAAACCATAAGCAGTATAAAACCTTCGAAATTTCAAGAATTTAAAGAAGGGGATTTTATCACAGAACATGATTTTTGGAAAACAAATGATGATGATGAATTAGAAGATTTACAGCATTCAAGAAGAAGTGCTTACATAACAGAATTATATAGAAGTACAGACTTTGATAATATAGAAAAAATTCCTCTTTCTCTAACCATACCTCAAGCTATACAAAAACATTTTGCCCATGAAATTTTATCTGTAGAAACACTACAAAACAATCTTGAAGACGAAAAAGAAATCCCTTGCATATTAGATTATCTCATACTCAAAAGATTTTTATTTAAAGCTTATGATACCTTAATTTTTATGGATAATAGCATAGATCAAACTCAATTTAGCGCTTTAAAAAGCATTATGATGCATTTAGAAAATTCATACAAACAAATGGCTTCTGATCAAAAACCTAATATCACTAAAATTTTCAATGAAACTTTTTTATCTTTACAATGTCATTATCAAGCTCTAATAGCAACCATAGATACTAGAAAAAATCGTCTAGCTTCTCTTCAAACACAAATAAAAACCTTGCAATCTGAAATTAATCTTAAAAGCAATGCTAACAACACAGACCCTCAAAAACTTAAAATACGTCAAGAAAAACTAGCTAAATTACAAAAAGAAGCCCAATATTATGAAACAAGCCTTAAAAGACTTGATACCATACGAGATGATTTTTATAAGAAAAATTATAGTATCTTTGAAAATGCTTTTAAATTATCGCGTGAAAAACTTTTTAAAAAAATTATTACAGGTTTAAATTTATGCGCCACAATCATGGATATGAAAATTTGGCGTTTATCTTTAAAATCTTCAGGGGTAAAAAATTCGTATTTTACCATGAGTAATATAGAAAATTCTTTTTGCTCTATTTCTTTTGCAGAACATTATTTAAGTCGTTTAAATAAAGCTGCTTTAAATCCTTTTGATCAAAAACTTTTATTATATATCCAAAAAATCACTAAAGAACAAAGAAAAAAATTTTTAGTGGTAAGCTCAGATTTAAACTTACTTTGCAAACTAAAAATTGAGAATTTTTCTCAAAATCCTTATTATTTAGTCAAATACGCACCCAAAAAAGTAAATTATCAATCCTTAATGCGTGATAATACCTTTAGCGTAGTCTATATTAATGAAAAACATGTTTGGGCAAGTGTTGCTGATATTATTTTAGAAGGAAAACATTTTGACAAATCAGGAAAAACGAAATTTAAAATAATTTAGAACATGGAAAATTAAGCTAAACTAAGCTATAATTTTAAAGCCTAAACAGTGCGTAAATTAAAGCGATTCAACACATTTTTCTAACTACGATTGTGCGATTTACCGTGTTCTGTGGCATCGTTTGAGCTTTGAAAAAAGCGAGAAGTTGCAGCCTTTAAAAATTGCCTAGTGGTTTTTTTGACTTTTTGGAGTCGGACTTTATCAAAACGGCTGTTTGGGTTTATAAAGGAGATATATAATGAAAATAATGATTTTAGGTAGCGGTGCAAGAGAATATTCTATTGCTTTAGCCTTAAAAAGAGTGGATGAAAATTTAGAATTTTATTTTGCTCCAGGTAATGGCGCTACTAAAAGTCTTGGAACTAATTTAAACTTGAAAGATCCAGTAGTTTTAGCAACTTATGCAAAAGAAAAAAATTTTGATCTTTGTATTGTAGGAAGTGAAAGCTTTTTAGCCGAAGGTATTGTAGATATTTTTAAACAACAAAAACTTGCTATTTTTGGTCCAAGTAAGGCCGCTGCAATGCTTGAAACTTCAAAGTCTTTTATGAAAAGTTTTCTTAAAAAATATCGTATTAAAACCGCTAAATTTTTAAATACAAACGATCTAGAAAAAGCAAAAACTTTTATATATAGTCTAACCCCACCCATTGTAGTAAAAGCTGATGGACTTTGCGCAGGAAAAGGTGTAATCATAGCCAAAACCCACGAACAAGCTATAAAACAAACAGCTCAAATGCTTAGTGGTGAAAGTTTTGGTGATGCAGGAAAACTTGTTGTAATTGAAGAATTTTTAGACGGATTTGAATTAAGTATCTTTGCAATTTGCGATGGTAATGATTTTATCTTGCTTCCTGTAGCCCAAGATCATAAAAAATTACTCGATAACGATCAAGGACCAAACACTGGTGGCATGGGTGCTTATGCGCCTAGTTCTTTAGCAAATGAAAGTTTGCTTAGAAAAGTTCAAAAAGATATTATTTTACCAACCTTAGCAGGAATGAAAAAAGAAGGTGCTGAATTTTGTGGCGTTTTATTTATAGGTGCTATGATAGTTGGCAATAAACCTTATGTTTTAGAATTTAATGTACGTTTTGGGGATCCAGAATGCGAAGTCTTAATGCCTTTAATTGAAAATCCCCTAGAATTAATCTTAGCTGCTACTCAAAAACGTTTAAAACATACAAAAGTCAAAATCAAAAAAGAATACGCAGTAGGTGTTGTATGTGCAAGCCAAAATTATCCTTATGCTCATTCACCAAAAAGTGAAATTACCATTAAAGATATCCCTAAAAATACGCATATTTCTTATGCAGGAGTAAGTTTAGAAGATGGTAAATTAATGGCTGATGGAGGAAGAGTTTTAGTTTGTGTTGGAACAGGCAAAAGCATTCAAGAAGCACAAGAAAATGCTTATAAACTTTGCGATAATGTCAATTTTCAAGGCAAACAATTTAGAAAAGATATCGCACACCAGGTTCTTAAATGAGAGAAAATTTACAAGAACGTTTAGAGCGCGAAAACCTAAAAATAGCAAGTTTTACAAAAAGAGTCTTAGCCTTTTTAATTGACGATATGATTATTTCTTTAATCATATTTATCATTTTTTATGATCGTTTAATGCAAGCAAAAGATATACTTGAAACAACTCAAATTATAGGTAATTTTTATCTTGGTTTGATTTTGCTTCATTTTAGCTATCAAACCATTTTCACCTATCTTTATGGCGCAAGTTTAGGAAAAATAGTATGCAAGATCATCATCTTAGATGAAAATCTTTTAGATAAACCTAATCTCATTCAAAGTTGCATTAGATCTGCAATAAGACAAGTTAGTGCTATGGTTTTCATGCTTGGATTTGCTTGGGCTTTAAGCAATAATTTACGCAAAAGCTGGGAGGATTATTTAGCAAGGACAATAGTAGTTGATGTGGGCTAAATTAACTTTATTTTTAGCTGCTAGTATAAGTTTACATGCAGCACAAATTGACATTTATGCCCTTGATGCTAAAAAAGAAGGTGATATATTAGTTGCAAATGATGATGTTGTTATTTTTTCTGATTTTTATTTTATCACTGCTAAAAAAGCTATTTACAATGAAAAAACAGGAGATCTTGAACTCTTTGATGATGTAAATATACTAAGAGGACAAAATGAAAGATCTCATTCTGATTATGCTAAAATCAATTTAAATTCTAATCAAGCTCATTTTCGTAATTTCTTTTTTGCTAACAATAATCTTGAAGTATGGTTTCAAAGCAAACAAAGTCAGTTAAATAATAAGATTTTCAAAAGTAAAATTTCAGCTGTTTCAAGTTGTAATGTTGAAGATCCTGATTGGGAAATCCGTTTTTCAGAAGGCTGGCTTAATAGAGAAAGCAATTTTGTACACTTATACAATGCAAAATTATATGTAAAAAATACCCCTGTTTTTTATCTTCCTTATTTTGGTTTTAGTGCCGATACTCACAGAAAAAGCGGTCTTTTAATCCCCAAAATCGTTTTAAAAAGTAGCGAAGGCTTATATTATGAACAGCCCATTTATATAGCCACTCATGAAAATTGGGACTTAGAACTTAATCCCCAAATTAGGACAAATCGTGGTTTTGCGCTTTACTCAACTTTAAGATTTCTTGATTCTACTTATTCAACAGGAGAATTAAATTTTGGTACCTTTAGGGAAAACACCTCTTATTATCGTGATGAAAATTTAAAAAATCAAACCCATTATGGAGTGGAATTAAAATACTCAAGAGATAATTTAATCAAATCTTTATTAAGCGATAATTTTCAAGAAGGTTTATGGATAGATGCAACCTATCTTAATGATGTAGATTATTTAAATCTTAGAAGCAGAGATTATCGTGATCTTAATTCACTTGTAAGCTCTAAAATCAATTATTTTTTAGCCGATGAAAACAATTTTTATGGGGCTTATGCAAAATATTATATTGATACTTCAAAACTCAATAATAACACCACCTTACAAGAATATCCTAGCTTTCAATACCATAGGTTCTTAAACAATCTTTTTGATGAACGTTTAAGGTATTCTTTTGATGCTTCATTTCATAATTTTTATCGCCCCTCTGGCTCTTATGCAAATGAATTAAATTTAGATTTGCCTATATCTTATCATAATGCTTTTTTTGAAGGTTTCTTGCATTTTACTTTCACAGAAAGATTTTATGCTTCTTTTGTAAATTATACCAATGATCCAGAAAAAAATCACGAACATTATTATGCAAACATCCATGATTTTAACATTTATACAGATCTTTCTAAAGCTTATAATACTTTCTTTCATACTTTAAATTTAGGCATAAATTACGTCTTACCTGGAGGAAAATCAGGTCAAATCACTCAAGATTATCTTAAACAGTATAAAAAAGAAAACGAACATACTAATCTTTATGCTGTACAGTATTTTTATGATACTCAAGGACAAAAAAAAATCAAACATACTATTGCTCTTGATTATCTAAATAAAGAAAAACAATTTAATGAATTAGAAAATCTTTTAACTTATTATTTTAATGAAAATACTAATTTTAATAGTGAAATCCTTTATTCTTACAAACAAAATCGTTTCACTAATATCATAAGCCAAATAGAAACAAAATTAAATTCTCAATTTAACTGGATGTTCTCTCATGCTTATCAAAATGATGAATATGGAAAATACAGTTTTATTGGCACACGAGCAAATTACATTCTTACACCTAATTATAATCTATTTAGTGGTATTTGGTTTGATACTCAAAGAGCTCATGCAAATATGTGGGAATTAGGCTATACTTATCAAAGAAAATGTTGGAATTATTCTTTAATGTATAGAGAAAGAATAGATCCTCAACTAACTAGTGGTGGTATTACAGCTAAAAACCAAAGTGGGATTTATTTTATTTTTAACTTCTATCCTTTAGGAGGTGTAAAATATGACTTTTCTATAGCAGAAAGCGAAAATAAAATTTAAAAGGATAAAATTTGCTCAATATTTTTAAAAATTTTACCAATTTACTATCTGGAAAAAAAGGACAAACCATGCAATATAGCATAGAAATTAATCAAAATATAGAAGTGTTTGATATAAACAAAGTTGCAAAACAAGCCTCTGGTGCTGTTTTAATGAGACAAGGTAAAAGCGTTATTTTAGCTACACTTGCAAGAGAAGAAAAACAAGTAGAAGAGGACTTTTTACCCTTAACAGTACAATATATCGAAAAAAGCTATGCTGCAGGAAAAATTCCAGGAGGCTATATCAAAAGAGAAACCAAACCTAGCGATATAGAAACATTAACAGCACGCATTATAGATAGAAGCTTACGCCCTCTTTTTCCAAAAGGCTATGCTTATCCAACACAAATTGTAGTTATGGTTCTTTCTGCTGATCCTAAACAAGATTTACAAGTTATGAGCTTAAATGCTGCAAGCATAGCACTTTATCTTAGCGATATTCCTATAAAAGCTCCAGTATGTGGTGTTCGCATAGGTAAAATTAATGGCAATTTAGTCCTTAATCCTAACAATGAAGAATTTAAAAATTCCACACTCGATCTTTATGTAGCAGGACTTAAAGATGATCTTTTAATGATAGAAATGAGATCTTTAGCCAAGCAAAAAGAAAATCAAGATCTTAACAATCTCACAGATCAAACTTCTACGCAAGAGATGAACGAATTAAGCGAAGATGAAATCTTACAAGCCTTAAATTTAGCCCAACAAGCCATATCCAATGGATCTCATGCTTATGAAAAAACCTTTAGCAAACACAAAAAATCTTCTCAAATCGCATTAAAAACCCCAGATGAATATCCTGAAATTTTAACCTTTATAGAAAAAAATTTCGAAAAAGAAATCAAAAATGCCATCAATCAAATGGCAAAAAGTGAAAGAACAAGCCACTTAGATAAAATTGCTAAAAATATTTTAGAACTTGATATTGCCAAAACATGGGATGAAGAAAAAATTTTAAATGCCCTCAATAAAATCAAACGCAAAATCATTCGATCTCAAATTTTAAACGAAAGAAAAAGAGCTGATAATAGAGCCTTAAATGAAGTACGTCCTATAAGCATAGAAACCAATATCTTACCTAATACACATGGATCTTGTCTTTTTACACGTGGACAAACCCAAGCTTTAGTAGTAACTACCCTAGGCACAGAAAATGATGCACAAATGATAGACTTGCTTACAGAAAAAAACCCTATTAGTGAACGCTTTATGGTAAATTATAATTTTCCTGGTTTTTCAGTAGGTGAAGCTAGTATGATTAAAGCACCTGGAAGAAGAGAATTAGGGCATGGCAATTTAGCCAAAAGAGCACTACATCCAAGCATAGATGAAAACTATCCTTATGTCATACGTTTAGTAAGTGAAATCTTAGAAAGCAATGGATCAAGTTCTATGGCAACAGTTTGTGGAGGATCTTTAGCCTTAAAAGCTGCAGGCATTCCTAGTTTAAAACTTATAGCAGGTGTAGCCATGGGACTCATCTTTGAAGAAAATCAATACGCCATCTTAACAGATATCATGGGACTTGAAGATCATGATGGAGATATGGATTTTAAAGTTGCTGGAAGTAAAGATGGTATTACTGCTTTACAAATGGATATAAAATTAGGTGGAATCACCCAAGAAATACTAAAAGCAGCCCTTTATCAAGCTAAAGAAGCAAGAATACATATTTTAAATATCATGGAAGAAGCTGCTAAAAACATCATAGTCAATGAAGAAATCATACCAAAACTTGAACTTTTTAAAGTAGATCCTTCAAAAATCGTTGATATTATAGGCCAAGGAGGAAAAACCATAAAAGAAATCATAGATAAGTTTGAAGTTTGCATAGACTTAGACCGCGAAAAAGGTGAAGTAAAAATTACAAGCAGTAACAATGAACAAATACAAGCAGCAAAAAATTATATTTTAAATCTTACCTCTTGCAAAGCAAATAAAAAAAATACCAAAGACAAAGATCTATCAGATTTTGAACTCGGACAAGAATACCAAGGCATTATTAAAAAAATCACTTCTTTTGGGTGCTTTGTAGAGCTTAAAAATGGGATTGATGGTTTATTGCATCATTCAAAAACTCAAAATCAAAACTTACAAGAAAACCAAAGCCTAAAAGTTAAAATCAGCGAAATAAAAAAGGGTAAAATTTCTGTGGATTTGTGTGAATGAATGATTTTTTAAACCATCCTTTTAAACCTTTTTTTAACAAAGATTCTAAAATTCTTATTTTAGGATCCTTTCCTTCTATAAAATCTAGACAAGATGGTTTTTATTACCAACACCCAAGAAATCGTTTTTGGCCCTTACTAGAAAGTCTTTTTCATGTAAAATTAGACAATATCACCAAACAAAAACAATTCTTAAAAGAAAAAAACATAGCACTTTGGGATGTCTTAGCTAGTTGTAAAATCAAAAAATCAGATGATAAAACCATAAGTTATGCAAAGGCAAATGATTTAAATCTCATTTTAAAACAAGCAAAAATTAAAGCCATTTTCACCACAGGACAAAGTGCTTATAAATTCTTTCAAAAATTCCATCCTCATTTACAAGCTACATCCCTTCCTTCAAGCTCTCCTGCGAATTTAAATTTTTCTTTTGAGAGGCTTTTAGAAAATTATAAAATACTTAAAGACTATTTAGAATCATCTTAATTATAAATTCATTATACATTTAATATAAAGTATTTTTTAAAAATACTTTATATTACAAAAATTAAGTAATAAATATTTTTTAAATAAAATATATCTTATTAAATTTAAAAAAATATTATATGATATGTATTTTAAATCAAGGAAAAATCATGAAAAAAATATGCTTTATTTGCCTAGGTAATATATGCCGCTCACCCATGGCTGAATTTATCATGAAAGATCTTCTTCAAAAAGCTAAATTAGAAAAAGATTTTTTCATCACAAGTGCAGGAACTTCAAAACAACATCAAGGAGAATGTATGCACCATAAAACTCAAAACAAACTCATCAAAGCTAATATACCCCATCAAGCTTTTAAAAGTAAACCACTCACTCAAAAACTTTGCGATGAAAGTGATTTTTTAATCACCATGGATCAGGCTAATTTTAAATATGTTCAAAAAAATTTTATCAATACTCAAAATAAAATATTAAAAATTACTGATTTTACCCCTGAATTAGCTTATGATGAAGTACCTGATCCTTGGTATAGTGGGAATTTTGATGAAACTTATCAAATTTTATCTTTAGCTTGCAAAAATTTACTCAACTTTTTCCAAAAATAAAATCCTAAATCAAAACAAATTACTTCCCATTTACTTTTTGAACTTATACTTCATTTACCAAATAAAACATTCATAAGAAAAACTCCTTAAAATTATACACCCAACTTAAGTCCCTTAAGTTGGGCTTTTATCTAGGATACAACACCTTCAAAACTCAAGTTTTTTAATATTTTAAGTACCTCTTAAGAAAAAACTCCAAATTTATGTGCTACAATTACGATGTTTTATTAATTTAATAACAAGGAGAATTCTCATGAAACTAGTTAAACTTAGTTTAGTAGCAGCTCTTGCTGCAAGTACTTTTTCATTGGCAAATGCTAGCTCACTTGAAGAAGTAATCAAAGATATTGATGTATCTGGGGTATTAAGATACCGCTACGACACAGCCAATGCTTGGAGTGGTGAAGACTATTTCTATGGTATGTCTGGCAAACAAGCTCACAAATACAGAGCACAAATCAATTTAAGCAGCGCTATAGCTGATAATTTCAAAGCTTTTATCCAATTTGACTATAGCTCAACAGATGGCGGTTATGGTGAAGATAGCGTAGCTAATACAAGCAATACTCTAAACGTACGCCAATTATACTTAACTTATACAAATGAAGATACTAATACAAATATCATTGCAGGTAAACAACAACTCAATACCATTTGGACTGATAATGGTGTTGATGGTTTAGTTGGAACAGGTATTAAAGCAGTAAATAACAGCATAGATGGTTTAACCCTAGCTGCTTTTGCAATAGATAGCTTTAATGAGCAAATACCAGATACAGTTGCTTCCTCAGGAAATAATGGTGGTACACAAGTTTCAATAGTTGATAGAGGTAATGCTAATGGAGATAGTGATATTAGCCCTGTTTTAAATTGGGATAAAAACCTTTATGGTGCTGCAGCTATTAGTTCTTATGAACTCTTAGGTGGACAATTTGATTCTCAATTATGGTTAGCTTATATGAGTGATAATGCTTTCTTATATGCTTTAGACCTAGCTTATAGCACAACTATTTTTGATGGGATCAATTGGAATATCCAAGGAACCTATTTAGGAAATTCTTTAGATAATAAACTTAAAGATCTCTTAAATAACAAAGCAGCAAATGGCAATTTCTTTGCTTTAAAAGGCTCTATTGAATTTAATGCTTGGGATGCAAGCTTAGGTGGTTTATACTATGGTGACAAAGATAAAACCACAGTAACCACTATAGAAGATCAAGGTAATCTTGATTTACCAGGTGAAGAAATTTTCTATACCCAAGGATCTAGACTAAATGGAGACTTAGGTAGAAATACTTATGGTTATGTAACAGCTGGTTATACTTTTAATGAAACTGTTCGCGTAGGTGGTGACTTCATATATGGAGGAACAAAAACTTTTGATAATACAGGTGGTAAAAAATTAGAAGCTGTTGCTAGAGTAAATTATAAATACTCTCCAAAACTTAACTTCTCAGCATTTTATTCTTATGTAAATGTTGATACAGATCCAAAAGATACTCATAAAGACGCTGTAAGACTTCAAGCTCTTTACAAATTCTAAAATCAAAGCGGGATTAACCCGCTTTTTATCAATTTATTTCATCAAAATCTTAAGACTTAAACCACTGAGTGATTTTTTCAAAAAGCCCTTTTTGTTCTTGATGCATACCATCTTTTATACCAAAACTTTCACTAAGCTTTTCTAAAAGTTCTTTTTGTTCTTCATTTAAAGTATTAGGAAATTTAATAGCAATTTGAACGATTTGATTGCCTTTGCGAGAACTGTGTATATCTTTTACTCCTTCTTTTTCAAGCACAAATCTTTGCCCATCTTTAACCCCTTTTGGCAAAGTTAAAAGCGCTTCTCCGCGTATGGTGGGAACTTTAATACTTTGTCCTAAAATAGCTTGAGTGAAAAACACAGGAAATTCTATATAAATATCTTCACCATCTCTTATAAAAGTTTCATCTTCACTAGCTATAATCTTAACATACATATCACCCCTAGTGCCGTTTTTAAGAATATTGCCTTTATTATTTACACGAAGTTTCATGCCCGTATCCACACCCTCAGGTATATTAAGCTCTATACTATCTTTAACTTCACTATAAGCTAAACCCTTACAAGTTTCACATTTTTGAGTAATTTTCTCCCCACTTCCTTGACAATCAGGACAAGTTTGAGCAAAAGTAATAAAACCTTGAGAAATACCAACTTGACCCCTACCTTTACATTTTGGACAAGTTTGAGTTTTTCCTTCTTTAGCCCCTGTTCCATTGCAAGTCTTACAAGAACTTTTATAAGTAAATTCTATATTTTTTTTACAACCAAAAATGGCTTCTTTAAAACTCAATTTTAAATTCATTACAAAATCTGAAGGAATTTTTTCATCGTGTGAATTTTTTCTACGGCGTGATGAAGCGCCAAAACCCTCTCCAAAAAAACTAGAAAATAAATCTCCCAAATCTTCAAAACCGCCAAAACCTGAATTGCTAGAAAATCCACCATTTTTTAAAGCATCTTTTCCATATCTATCATAAATAGCACGCTTTTCATCATTGCTTAAAACCTCATAAGCTTCATTGACTAATTTAAATTTATCTTCAGCTTCTTTATCACCTTGATTTCTATCAGGATGATATTGTAAAGCCATTTTTCTATAAGCTTTTTTTATAGTTTCTTTATCAGCGCTTTGCGTAATCTCTAAAATTTCATAATAATTTATTTCCACATTATTCCTTTAAAAGTTAAAAAATTGATGAGAATTTTCATTTCAAAAATTCAGAAATATAATTTTAGCAAAAATATAATCAATAATTTATCAAATTTTAAATAAAATTATGTAAAGATTATAAAGCTTACATAAAAATTTTATTTTAAGGATAACAAAATGATTAATGTGTTAATGATAGAAGATAATCCTGATTTTGCACAATTATTATCTGAGTACTTGGCTCAATTTAATATTAAAATCACAAATTTTGAAGATCCTAAAACTGCTTTAAATGTAGGTGTTCAAGGATATGGCTGTTTAATTTTAGATTTAACCCTACCAGGAATTGATGGTCTTGAAGTTTGTAGAGAAATCAGACAAAAAAGCAATATTCCCATCATTATCTCATCAGCTAGAGGTGATCTAAGTGATAAAGTTGTAGGACTTCAAATTGGTGCTGATGATTATTTACCAAAACCTTATGATCCAAAAGAAATGTATGCAAGAATCATGAGCCTTATTCGTCGTACAAAAAGAATCGAACATACCAATAATGATAATATTAATTCTCTTTTTAAAATCAATGAAAGAAGACATGAAATCACTTATCAAGATAAGGCTCTAACACTTACTCCTGCTGAATATGAAATTTTAGAATATCTTATCCAGCAACACGGATATAGTATTTCAAGAGAACAATTAGTAAGCCGTTGTAAGAATTTAAAAGATAAAGATTCTAAAAGTCTTGATGTTATTATAGGTCGTTTAAGAGTTAAAATAGGTGATAGCTCAAAGTCTCCTAAACATATTTTTTCTGTTAGAGGTATAGGGTATAAACTTATAGGATGATAAAGCATTATTCTATTTATACCAAATTAATTATTCTACTTAGCGTTATTTTCTTAGTTTGCGTGTTATTTATTGTACTTTTTAAAATAGAAGCAAATGCTAATGAAGAAGAAAGTTTAAAACAAGAAAATCTTATAAAAAATTTATCTTTATTTTATGAAAACAATATCTCTAATGCTAAAATACAAACTTATCTTAATAATAATGGTTTTCATTCTATACAAGATCAAGATCTTATAAAAACCATAAGAAACCAAGCTCAAATCTTATTTCAAGCTGATAAAACATCATGTGTTTTTTCTTCTTTAAAATATGATAATGATCTTTATTTTGATCTTAAATGTAAAGATTTTAATGCTTTATACCAAACAAATACAACCAATCCTATCCATAATCTTTTATTAGTAGGTTTTTTTGCCTTTTCTTTATTAATAGTATTTATGTATTTTTCTGTATTAAGATCTTTAGAACCTTTAAAAAAACTTAAAAAACAAGTTGAAGAAGTTGAAAATGGAAAGCAAATTGATTTATTAGACTATGAAAAAGATGAAATTGGTAAAATCGCTTTTGAATTCCAAAAAGCTTTTAAAAAAAATCAAGAATTAATCGAATCAAGGCAACTTTTTTTACGCACCATTATGCATGAACTTAAAACCCCTATAGGCAAGGGCAGGATTATCTCTGAAATGATTAAAGAAGACAGGCAAAAAGAACGCTTAATTAATATATTTTTGCGTATGGATTCTTTAATCAATGAAATTGCTAAAATAGAAAATTTATTTTCCAAAAATTATAATTTACACTTTAAACCTATTCGTTTTAGTGCTATTCTCCAAGAAACTAAAGAACATCTTATGAGAGATGATTTTAATAAAATCGTAAAAGTTGATTTAAAATATGATGCTCTTATTAATGTTGATACAGAAATTTTTTCTATTATCTTAAAAAATCTTATTGATAATGCATTAAAATACTCACATAATGGTATTTGTGAACTCTTTTGTTGTAAAGAATGTTTTATAGTTAAAAATCTAGGAAAACCTTTAGCAGAACCTATAGAACACTATCTTGAAGCCTTCACCCGAGAAAAACACACTCAAGTTAAAGGTATGGGGCTAGGACTTTATATAGTTTCAGAAGTATGCAAATTGCATGATTTTGATTTAATTTATTTTTATGATGAAGGTAAGCATTGTTTTAAAATTTTCTTTGGAGCTAAAGAAAAATAATGGCAAATCAGGGTTTAGAAAAATTTAATGAACTTATTGAAAGTTTTGCAAATTTACCTACCATAGGTAAAAAAACTGCTATAAGACTTGCTTATCATATTTGTATAAAAAACCAAAACCATGGCATAAAATTAGCTCATAATATAGAAAATGCTCTACGTTTTACAAAACTTTGCGAACAATGCGGAGCTTTAAGTGAAAATGAATTGTGTGAAATTTGCACAGATGAAGAAAGAAATAAAAATATTTTATGTATAGTTGAAAGTCCAAAAGATGTATTAACCCTTGAAGAAAGCAAAAGTTATAATGGACTTTATTTTGTTTTAGATGAGTTAAATGAAAAAAAACTTGAAAAGCTTAGACAAATCATCCTTAATCTTAATATCATAGAACTTATTTTTGCTCTAACTCCTAATATTAACTCTGATGCAACTATATTTTTCATAGAAGAACAATTTAAAAATTTAAATTTATCATTTAGCAAAATCGCCCAAGGAATTCCTAGTGGAGTTAACTTAGAAAATGTAGACTTAGTTTCTTTAAATAAAGCTATGAATTTTAGAACTAAAATTTAATCATTTTTATAAGAAATATCTGCTAATTCTTGCAAGGAAAAATCAGCTATCTTTTCATAAGAAAAACCCTCTTTGCTTAAAAAATCAAGTAAAGTTTTCTCCATAACACTAGCACCTTTAATGATTTGCTCTGAAAGTTTAAAACTCATAGCCTCTATACGTTTTGGTACACAAGCTAAAATATGGGTTTTTGGCAAATCTCCAAGAAGTTCCATATACTGAAGAGTTTGAAGCATTTCTATTTCATGCGCACTTCCACTCCAAGTAATTTTTTTAGGCATAGCATCATAAGGAAAAAAAAACACATCCCCTATACTTGCTCCATCTGCTTCAAGACAGTCTAAAACTATAAGCTTATCGTATTTAGCTATAATATAACTTAATTGCAAAGCCAAAGTTCCCCCATCAACAAAGTCTAAATCAAAACTCGGATGCGTAAATTTATAGTTTTTTTGAATTTGTTTGCAAAGATGAACACCTAAGCCTTCATCTGCAAACATAATATTGCCTATTCCAAGAACTAAAAATTTCAATGCTTTTCTTCTTTAAGAAATTTATACCCACTAATAATAGCATCTACGCCGCCATCTTTATTTTTTATAGCATTAAAAATAGCCATATAAATATGTACTGGTACAAAAACTATAATAACCCACATTAAAATTCTATGATAAGTTCTTACATCAGCTAAACCACCCATAGCTGCTTCAAGAGGTCTTAAAATAGCATATAAAATTCCACCTAAACCTTCGTGATAAGTATGAGTATAAAGAATAAGCCCTGTTAAAATAATACCTAACATCACAAGATAAAAAAAGAAATAAGTTACAAATTGTAAAGGATTATAAACCCCTTTATGATGAGGATGCTTAGCTAAAAAAAGATAAAATTTAATCTGTTGTATGCACAATTTAATATTAAAAACATCCCATACACTTACGCGTTCTTTAGCACTTAGCTTATCACAAAAAAATAAATATATTTTAAAAATAATACAAGCAATCAAAACAAAACCTAATGCTTGATGGACTAAACGGTATTTTGCTTGCATGAAATTAACAGGCTCTGCACCGCTAATAGGGCTTTGAAATACATAAGAAAGGTAATACCCCGTACCAATTAAAAGCACTATAGCAATAGCCCTTATCCAATGCGTCAAACGTAAACCTATACTAAATTCGTATTCAGCTTTTCTTTGCAACTTTTCTTCTTTATTTTGCATGAAAGTCTCCTTATAAATTGACATTCACTTTATATTCACTCAAATTATTACCCTTAGTATCCATTACATGCACGGCACAAGCAATACAAGGATCATAAGAATGAATTTTTCTAATGATTTCAAGAGGTTGTTTAACATCAGCAATTTTAAGACCTATTAAACATTGTTCATAACTTCCACCTATACCATTAGCATCCTTTGGACTCGCATTCCAAGTAGAAGGTACAACAGCTTGCCAATTTTTAATCACTCCATTTTCAATCCTACACCAATGACTCAATGTTCCGCGTGGTACATGCCCCATATAACGCCCTTTATATTCTTTAGAATTATCAATCACATAAGGCGCACAAGTACTTTGATCTATTTTTAAATTTTGCACTAAATTATTAAATGCTCTTAAGGCGTTATTAGCCACAATTTTTGCTTCTATACAACGTGCAGCCGTTCTTCCTAAAGTACTTAATACTGCATTTAAAGGAAGTTGTGTTTGTTTTAAAAACTCATCAACCACTAAAACAACATTTTCATTACCCTTGACATAATTTACTACAATATTAGCCAAAGGTCCTACTTGCATAGGATTTCCCTCATAACGTGGTGCTTTAATCCAACTGTATTTTCCCTTAGTATCAAATACCTTAGAATGCACACTATTTCCATGATGATCTATGCTATAACCATCAACAAGTCCCGTATAATTAGGATTTGTTTTACCATCATATGGATGAAGAGCTTCATTATCTGCATACCAAGAATGTGTTGCTTCTTCAGTGATTTTATCTTCTTCTACTTCATAAACCTTACTTAAATCACCATTTTTAATAATACCGCTTTCAAAAAGCCACTCATCTTTTCCAAGTTGGAATTCTTTAAAGGTATAAAGATTGTTAACTCCAACATCATTTAAAACACTTTTTTCATTTGCATAAGCCTTTCCTGCCATAACAAGATCAGGATAATAAGCACGATTAACAAAGTCTTGTACTTCTTGAAATTTAACCATATATTCACCCATTCTTGCAGGATCAAGTAAATCCATCACGCAAGTTACACCTCCTACAGTTAAACTTTGAGGATGAGGGTTTTTAGCACCAAAGATAGCCATACATTGAGCAATAATTCTTTGAATTCTTAAACATTCAAGATAATGAGAAAGCACGATTAAATTTTGTTCTGGAGTTAAACAATAAGTTGGATGACCATAGTAAGCATTCGCAAAAGGTCCTAAATTACCTTTATCTACAAAAGTTTTAAGTCTTTGTTGAACTTCAAGCAATTTATCAGCACCCGTTGCATAAGGAATTGGAGTATATTTAAAAGCTTCATCACTAGCTTTTTTAACATCTGCACTCAAAGCACTGACCACATCAGCCCAATCAAGTCCGTGAAGTTGATAAAAATGCACTATATGATCATGTAAAAAAAGTGCTGCATTCATCAAAGTTCTAGTTAAAAGAGCATTAAGCGGAGGAGTAATACCCAAAGCATTCTCAACTGCAACTATACCTGCTTTATAATGTGAAAAAGTACAAACCCCACAAATCCTTTGGGTCATAAAACCCGCATCTCTTGGATCACGCCCTTTAACAATAGTTTCAATACCACGCCACAAAGTAGAACCTGCATAAGCTTCTTGTACAATATTATTATCATCAACAACAACTTCAACTCTTAAATGTCCCTCAATTCTTGTAATAGGGTCTACGATAATTTTTTGACTCATTATTATTCCTTATCTTTTTGCATAGAAGATATTAGCGCATGTGCTGCTATAGCAACCCCTGTAAGCGTAAGCACGCCTATGCCTATTTTATCTGAAACACTATCTGCACCAAGCCCAAAAACAGTATCAAATTTATGACTAGCCATAGGCTCTTCAAAAGGCCCCATAGTATCCCAAAAATTAGGCTCAGAACAACCTATACAACCATGTCCTGCTTGAATAGGCCAAGAAGTGTGTTGATTAAATCTTTCTCTAGAACAATTATTAAAAGTATAAGGTCCTTTACAACCTACCTTATAAAGACAATAACCTTTTTTTGCACCTTCATCACCAAAAGCATGGACAAATTCACCCGCATCAAAATGCCCTCTTCTTTCACAAAGATCATGAATTCTTAAACCATAAGCCCATTTTGGTCTATTATAAACATCAAGTGCTGGTAATTGACCAAATAGTAAATAATGAAGTACATTTCCTACAATATTTTTTTCACTTGGAGGACAACCTGGTACATTAATAACTGTTTTAGTACTTACCTTACTTAAAGGTTGTGCATTGCTTGGATTCGGTCTTGCAGCTTGAATTCCACCAAAACTAGAACAAGTCCCTATAGCAAAAATAGCCAAAGCATTATCACTTGCCATTTTTGAAAGCTCATAACCTGTTTTTCCATGAGCTCCTATGGTTAAAAAATGTTCCGTATCTCCCATAGGAATACCACCTTCAACCATTAAAATATATTTATTTTTATATTTTTCAATAGCATTTTCTAAATTTTCCTCAGCTTGCCAACCTGCTGCAGCCATAACAGTTTCATGGTATTCTAAAGAAATATAATCAAAAATCAAACTATCAATAGTTGGAGTATCAGTTCTTAACAAACTCTCACTACAACCTGTACACTCAGCCATATGAAGCCAAATAACAGGAAGTCTATCCGCAAGCTCAGCAGCCTTTGCCACCATAGGAGTAAAACTTGCAGGCAAAGCCAAAAATGCTGTCATTGCTCCTGCCCATTTCATGAAATCTCTTCTAGAAAAACCTGATTTTTCCAAAGCATTTGCAATACTATCACTATCTTTTAAAGAAGGAAGTTTCTCAAGACTCGATAAACGAGATTCTATTTGATGGTAATCAAGCATTATATTTCCTTTATGAAAAAATATATTTTTTAAATGATAAAACAAACAAATTTAAAATAAAATTAAAACCCAGTTCTTATAAAGAAATATTGTAATTATATTAAAATAAACTTAATCATAAGCCTTTTTTAAGCTTTCGTATTAAAAATCTTGCAGGATGAATAGCATGAATATATTTTTTTTGTAAAAATAAAGGTTCATTATTAATCAAAGCACACAAATATCTTGCACTTAAAACACTAGTACTAAATCCTCTTGAA
This sequence comes from Campylobacter hepaticus, assembly GCF_001687475.2. NCBI lineage: Bacteria > Pseudomonadati > Campylobacterota > Epsilonproteobacteria > Campylobacterales > Campylobacteraceae > Campylobacter > Campylobacter hepaticus. The sequence goes on along the minus strand of NZ_CP031611.1, from coordinate 137,039 downwards.
CCATGAGCAAAATTAAAATATAAATTATGTGAATTTTTTGGTATTTTTTGTGCTTTATCTTTTGTCCACAATAAAGCTTTATATTCTTGTTTATAAAACATTTCATCATAAGCTTGACCAATTATCATAAAACGATCACTTGAATAAGATCTAAAACCCACTTTAGAACCCATGATTTTTAAATGAAGATCTTTACTTATAAAATCGCTAATATTTTCTATATTTTTTTTATCATCTTCACTTTTAGGGTTTACATTAAAATCTAATCTATCATAACTTGCACCAATAACTTGCAAACCATCTTTTATAGGACAAATATAAGCTTTTGACGATAAAGCAAATTGTGTATATAAAAAAGGTTTTAAATGTGTTACTTGACCTCTTACCTTACTCAGTTTCATTTGCTCATAAAAGATAAAATCTTTTGTATCTGCTCCCATAGCATATACCAAAACCGCATAATCATTTTTTTTCACTTGATCTTTAAATTCTAAAGCAAAAAGCTCATTTTTAAATTCATAAGATTTAAACTCATATCCAAAATGTATTTTTGCTTTGCTTTTTTCAAAAAGACTTCTTACTACAACATGAGGAGAAAAATCACCCCCATCTTCTAAAAAAGCACAATTATCTTTAATATCAAATAAAATATTTTCTTTTTGAGTATGAAATCTTTCTTGCATTAAATCATTATAAGCAAATTCCATTACACCATTAAATTTTAAATCTAAAATTTGCTTATAAAAACGACTCGCTTCTATAAATGAAAGTTCTGATAATTCACCTAAAACTACCCCGGGTTTTAAAATCAAAGAACTTAAAATACCACTTTTATTTCCACTAGCTCCCCCACCAAAATCTAAATTTTTTTCAAAAACATCAACTTCAAATCCCCTTAAACTAAGTTCATAAGCTAAAATAGCACTTGCAATACCTGCTCCAATAATAGCTATTTTTTTAGTTTTTAAAACACAAAAAGTTCTTGAAAAATAAGCTTGCTTATCCTTGACTTCTAATTCTTTTTCTAAAAAAGCCCTTATCATCTCTCTTTTTTTAAAACCTTTAAGTTTTTCAAGTACAAAACCATATTTTTCTAAATTTTTTTGCAAAAAACTTGCAGAAGAAAAAGTACAAATTTGAGTTCCTTTTTTAGAAAGTCTTGCTACTTCAAGCACTAAATTTTCATCAAACATTTGAGGATTTTTACGCGGAGAAAAACCATCTAAATACCATATATCTGCTTTAAAGTCTAATTCTTTTAATATACTAATATCATCAAAAATAAGATCTAAAAAACAATTTTGAAAATAAAAACGATAAATTCCTTTTTTAGCCTTAGGATAAAATTTCAAAAATACTTCTAAAAACTCTTTAAATTCTTCATAAATTCCTAATTTTTGATAAATTTCTCTAAGTTTATCTTTTTCTATATAAAAAGCTTCTATACTAATATAAAATAATTTTCTAGGAGTTTTAGTTTTATCTTCTAAGAAACGTTTTAAAGTAAGAAAAAAATTTAAACCTATACCAAAACCACTCTCAGCAATAACAAAATTTTCTTGAAATTTCCATTCAAAAGCATGAGTATAAACATATTTACTTTCATTTAACCCATCTTTAGAATTAAAATAAAAATCATCAAAATCTAAAGAAAAAGGGGTATTATCTTTAAAAATTATATGAGCTTTTTTCATGGATTATAGTAAAAATAATTTTCCACCCCATCAGCAATTCCTTTAACTAATAAATCTTGAAAAGTCTTATTAGTAAGTCTTTTTCCCTCCGTTGGATGTGTAATATATCCTATTTCAATTAAAATAGCAGGCATTTGAGCCCCTACTAAGACCCAAAATGGTGCTTCTCTTACACCACCATCAACAATTCTATATTTCTTACGGGTTTGAATAAGTATATTTTTTTGCACATCAATAGCAAGTTTGTTTGATGCTACAATCTTTTCACGGTTTAAAAAATTTAAAATGCTTTGTTTAGAAAAATAATTAATTTCTTCAAAATCACCTTGATTTTCTTTTTCTGCAACTTTTTTACTTCTTTCGCTTCTTGCAGGACTTAAAAAGAAAGTTTCTACACCTTCACTGCTTCTAACTTTTGCAGCATTAGGAGCAGCATTAGCATGTATAGAAATAAACAAATCAGCATTTTTATCATTGGCATATTTTGTCCTATCACGCAGATTAATAAACTTATCTAAATGTCTGGTATAAAGGATTTTATAACCACGTTTTTGAAGTTCTAAACCCAATTTTAAAGCCACATTTAAAACAATATCCTTTTCTTTTAAAATACCTTTTTTATCATTTAAAGCTCCACTATCTTTACCGCCATGGCCTGCATCAATAACTATAAGTTTTTGTCCTTTATAATTCACACTTAAAGTTTTATTGGAATTTTGACTTATTTTTTTATTATTAGTTTGAGTATTAAAACCTAAGATAAGATTTTTATCTTTTAAATTTTTTAACAGTTTAAATTCTTTAGGTGAACTTAAAACTACACGCACGGTTTTTGGATCATATTGAACAATACTAATAGTATTTTCTCCAAAAACAAAATTCTTTCTACTTCCTTTTAATATAGCTTTAAAACTTACAATATATCTAAAATTTTTTTGATCTTTAAAATTTGATACATTAATCTCTTTTTCACCTAAATTAGCATTTAAATTTAATGCTATAGAATTTGACATTTTTTCTGTATTTAAAACAGATAAAATTTCATTATTTATTTTACTAATTTTTTGCTTGGTGGTTTTATTTTCTTCTTTTGTGTTTTTTGATTCTAAAGATTGTTTTGAAAAAATCAATTTTTTTTCTTTAAAAGATATATTAATAAGAAGTTCTTTTTTAGCATAAACTACTATACGTATAGTTTTAGGATCAAATTGAGAAATAACCAAACGATAATCATTAAATTTAAACTCTTTTTTAGTTTCTTCTAAAACCCCAGTAAAATCACTAATAAAACGATAATTTCCAGGCTCATTTAAAACAAAACTTTTTATATCATTTTTATCTAAGTTAGCACTCAGTTCAAATTCAACACCTTCTTGGACTTTATTTGATCTTAAAACATAAATTTTTTCATCATTATTTTGCAAAAGATCATTTTCTTGAACACGCTTTATTTTTACACTTTTTATATTTTCATTTTTTTCACTAGATTTAAAAACAGTTTTTTCAACATTTTTTACATTATCTTCAATTTTAATATCTTTAACAAAAACCCTTCTTAAAGCATCAATACTTGCTTGATTTACCCCACTTTCTTTTAATTCATTAACATAGGATTGATCATCTAGTTTTAAAAATCTAGAACTAATAATCAATCTTTTTAAAACTTCTATTTTAGTTTTTTCATCTTCATTAATCACACTTTGTATGTAAAAAATTTTAAGTTGATGATGAAATTTTACTTGTTCTTGAGCTTTAGAATAAATAAATTGTTTATCAAATTCAGCAAGCTCATTTTCATAGGCTCCAAATAAAAAAGTGAAAAAAAATACTAAAAATATAAAAATTTTAGTCATTATTCCCCATTAACTAATTTATCCATGAGTTCTTTAACGCTAATAAGTTTATCTAAACGATAGCCATTTGCACCTGTAAAAAAAAGTCCTGTTTCTTTTTTACCTGACCATGCATCAAAAAGCCTATCTGCTATACAATACCCTACTTTAGTGGCTTCTTTTCCACGTCCACAAGGCGCTACACAATTGCTTATACAATTAATCTTTGGCCCCATTCTCTTATCTACTAAATTTAAAAGATTGGTTCTTACACCCCTTGCTGGATATCCCACAGGAGATTTTATAAGTTCAATATCTTCTTGCTTAGAAGCTAGTAAAACACTTTTAAACTCTTCACTTGCATCACATTCAAAAGTACCTATAAAACGCGTTCCCATTTGCACACCACTAGCACCTAAAGAAAGTGCTTTTTCAATATCCTTTTTATCCCAAATTCCCCCTGCTGCAATCACAGGAAAAGCACCCCAACTTTTTGCTTCTTCAACTACAGGCTCAATTAAATTTTCAAGTTGGTAATTAGGATCTAAACATTGCTCATAAGTAAAGCCTTGATGACCCCCACTTTTTGGTCCTTCTAAAACAACTGCATCAGGCAAACGATTATAACGACTTTGCCATCTTTTACAAATGATTTTTAAAGCTTTTGGTGATGAAACAATAGGCACTAAAGCCACATCAGGAAAATCAAGTGAAAATTCAGGTAAATTAGTAGGAAGACCTGCACCTGAAACAATGATATTAAAACCCACTTCACAAGCATCGCGTACTATTCTTGCATAATCATTACTTGCACATAAAATATTACATCCTAAAGGCAAATCACCGCAGATTTTTCTTGCATTATCAATAAGAGCTTGCAAACCTCTACGAGAATAAAAATTTTCACTTCCATAAGGCTTAGCATTTAATTCTTTACTTACATGCTTTCTTTCTTCATAATACCCTGTTCCCACAGAAGAAATGATCCCAAGTCCTCCATTTAAAGAAACAGCAGAAGCTAGCCTATCCCAACTTATACCTAATCCCATTCCTCCTTGAAAGATGGGATATTTTATAGTGTGTTTTCCTATTTTTATGGGTTTTAAACTCATTCTTTCACCTTTAATTTTGCAAATTTTCTTTTGCCTACTTGCAAGATATATTCTCCTGCATCTAAATACATTTGATCATCACTAATTTTTTCAAAACCAATACTTACTGCATTAGCATGAATACTTCTTCTTGCAGCAGAAGTAGAATTTTCTAAACCACACTCAACCAAAGCTTTAGCAAGCCAAATTTTTCCTTGCACTTGAAATTCTAAAACATCACTTGGCAAAGCATTTTGCGAATGCACCCTATCAAATTCTATTTTGGCATTCTTTGCCTCTTCTTTAGAGTGAAAACGTTGTGTAATCTCTAAAGCTAAATCCTCTTTAGCTTTTTTAGGGTGTAAACTGCCTTGCTTGATATCTTCTTGCATTTGTGCAATTTCTTCTAAACTTTTTTGACTTAAAAGTTCATAATATCTAAACATTAATGTATCACTAATGCTTAAAATTTTAGCATACATATCATTAGCTTTTTCTGTAACACCAATATAATTATTTAAACTTTTACTCATTTTATTAACACCATCTAAACCTTCAAGCAAAGGCATCATAATAACAGCTTGTTCTTTAGATGTATTATAAACTCTTTGAAGTTGTCTTCCCATTAAAAGATTAAATTTTTGGTCTGTTCCACCCATTTCAATATCGCTTTTTAATACCACGCTATCATAACCTTGAAGCAAAGGATATAAAAACTCACAAATTGAAATAGGACTTTGTTCTTTAAATCTTTTTGTAAAATCATCACGTTCAAGCATTCTAGCCACACTAAAAGTTGAAGTAAGCTCAACTATACCCGCTGATCCTAGTTCATTAAGCCATGAAGAATTAAATTTAATTTGTGTTTTTTCTCTATCTAAAATCTTAAAAACTTGAGTCTCATAAGTTCTTGCATTGATTAAAACCTGTTCTTTATCAAGTTTTTTTCGTGTAACATTTTTCCCACTTGGATCCCCAATTTGCCCTGTAAAATCACCAATTAAAAACTGTACAATAGCCCCATGTTTTTGCAAAAAAGCCATCTTAGTTAAAACCACACTATGGCCTAAATGCAAATCCGGAGCCGTTGGATCAAAACCTGCTTTTACAAAAAAATTCTCGCCCTTTTCATAATAATTTTTAATTAAAACTTCTATTCTTTCTTCATCAATAATTTCTGCACAACCACGCTTAAGCTCTGCTAATATTTTTTGCATATCCATAATCTTAAACCTTTTTACTTAACCTTCTTTATAAGCATCATTTAAAGATGTAAAATCTAAAATTTTACAACGAGATTTCAATCTATCTTTAACACTATCGGGGTTAATATTATCTGGAATTTCCATTGTTATTTCAAAATAATCTACTGCTGAATTTAAATCACTTGATACATTAATTGTTAACAAATTGATTTGCATTTTAGCTAAAAATGCTAAAAATTCTGCTAAAACACCTTTTTTATTTTCTAAAGAAAAAATCAATTTATAAGATTTAGGAATATTAGAATCCCATTTGATAAAAACCATATCTTGATTATTATCTATCATCTTATCTGCTCTATCACAAAGTTTATGATGCACAACAACATTACCTCCTTTAACAAAAGCTAACATAGCATCACCTCTTTTTGGATGACAACAAAAATCAAAATCCACATTAGCAATTTTATGATTAGAATATAAGGTAAAATTGCCTATTTTTTGTTCTTTAATCTCATATTTATCAAACCAATATGATTTTTTGGCATATTTTTTAAGAATTTTAACCATATCTTTTAAATAAGCACTATCAGTTGCTACTTGTCTAATACGTCTGCCTAAATTTTCTTTTTCTATCCATTGCTCAATTTTATTTTTATCCACCCCAAAAATAAAACTTAATATATTCATAGAACTTGCTAAATTAATTTCTCTAATTTTTTGCTTACAAAATTCTCTTATACTTGCTTTAGCTTTTCCTGTTTTAACACTATCTATCCAAGAACAGCGATAAAATTTATCATTAGCAGTAACAACACGTACTATATCGCCATTTTTAAGCTCAGTTAAAAGAGGCACCTTAATACGATTAACATAAGCACTTTTAGCATGAAGTCCTACTTTAGTATGTACCTCATAAGCAAAATCAAGAACAGTAGCCCCTCTAGGTAAGGTAAAAATTTCCCCTTTAGGAGAATAAACCGCAATATCTTCAACATAAAGGCTATCTTTAGCATATTCATAAAGTTCAATAGCATTATAATCCTCAGCATTTTCAAGATTATTAACACTTTGCATAGAAATATCTGTAAGCCAATCAAGACGAGGTGCAACAACACTGCCTTCTTCTTTATATTTCCAATGTGCAGCTATACCAAATTCAGCAATTTTATGCATATTAAAAGTTCTAATTTGGGCCTCTATGATACTTTTAGCATCAAAAAGGGTAGTATGTATAGTTTGATATCCATTTTGTTTTGGCAAAGCTATATAATCTTTAAAGCGTGAAACCAAAGGATTAAAATTAGTATGCAAAATTCCCAAAGCCAAATAACAATCACTTATTTTCTCAACTAAAATTCTAACCCCTAATAAATCAAGCACTTCTTCAATACCTATGCCTTTTCTTTGCATTTTAAGATATATAGAATAACTATGTTTAATACGTTTTTGAATTTCAAAACTACCTTGCCTAAAACCATTACTTAAAAACAAAAGTTCTACTTTAGAAATAAATTCATTTAAACCTAATTGCATTTCTTGATTATTTGAATTAATATAATTATCTATAAGTTTATATTCATCTGGCATAAGGTATTTAAAACTAAGATCTTCTAAATAATTTTTTATACTTGAAATACCAAGTCTATGGGCTATTGGAGCATATACGACTAAAGTTTCTTCACTTATTCTTTTTTGTTTATCTTCTCTTAAAACATCTAAAGTAAGCATATTGTGCAATCTATCACACAATTTTACAATCAACACACCCACATCTTCAATACTCGCTAAAAGCATATTTCTAAAAGTTAAAGCTGACTTAGCTAAACCTTTTGTTGATTTTGATGAGATTAAATTATCTTCTCGAATTTCAATGATTTTAGTAAGACCTAAAACAAGTTTTAAAACTTCAAATCCAAACTGCTCTTTAAGCTCATCTTCAGTACAATCTGTATCTTCAATCACATCATGCAATAAAGCTGCTAAAATAATACTTTTATTTTCACTTAAAAATCCAACAAGAGTAGCTACTAAAATAGGATGAACAGCATAAGGTTCCCCACTTTTTCTAAATTGTCCTTTATGATACAATATACAGCAATCTACTGCTTTTTCAAGCATACTATCATGACCACAAATTTCAAAAAGCAAATTTCTAGCAAGATCTAAATCTTTACATTTTTTTACATTATCGATTAATTGCTCAAGCAATAATTCTTCATCGACTGTTTTCAACTAAACCCTCTAAAGTAATTTTATCCTCTGCAATCTCATATAAAGCTATGTCTGCGAGTTTATTTTTATTTTTATCTAAATCTACTAAAGGTGCTGCTCCATTAGCTAATTGTTCTGATCTTTTAGCCACCACTAAAGAAAGACGGTATCTATCATTATCCATTTTTTCTAAAGCTTTTGCTGCTACTTCTTCTATTCTTTTACTCATACTTTTCTCCTTAATTGTTTTTAACGATTGAACAAAGGCTAGTATCACCTTGTATAATTTTAAGCAAATTACCTTCTTTAAACATATTGCAAACGACTATAGGAAGTTTATTGTCTTTAGCCAAAGCTATAGCCGTATCATCCATTACTTTAATATTATCTTGCATAGCTTGATCATAACTTAAAGTGTTTAAAAATACTGCATCATCAAATTGATTAGGATCTTTATCATATACCCCATTAACCTTTGTAGCTTTAATCACCATATCTGCATCTATTTCTACTGCCCTTAAAATAGCAGTTGTATCTGTAGTAAAGTAAGGATTTCCAGTTCCTGCTGCAAAAACCACAACACGACCTTTTTCTAAATGCCTTTGCGCCCTTCTCATAATATAAGTTTCACAAAATGCTTCCATTTGAATAGCACTTTGTACTCTTACTTCAAGCCCATAACTTTCTAAAGCTTCTTGAATAGCAATAGCATTAATAACTGTAGCAAGCATTCCCATATGATCACCACTAGTCCTTTTTATCAAACCACCCTTAGCCGCACTCACTCCGCGAATAATATTTCCACCTCCTATTACTATGCCCACTTCTATTTGATTTTTTATCAGTTCTTTAATCTCTGAAGCTATAAATTTTAAAATAGAATTTTCTATACCAAAGCCATTTTCACCAGCTAAAGCTTCTCCTGAGAATTTTACTAAAACTCTTTTTCTCTCTCGCATTCTTTCTCCTTATTTTGCTAAAAATTATATTGTAAATTCCATTAAATTTAGTTAATTTAAGCTAATAAGCTCCAAAGGATTAATGTGAAAATTTTTTTGAGTAACCTCAAAAGTAAGATCGTTTTTAATTCTACCTACTACAGCACCTTTTTTTATATTTTTTCCCACTTTAATATTAGGTGCAATCTTATTTAAATGCGCATATATAGTATGTATACCATTATCATGTTCTACAATAACAACACGGGCTAGCATGCTTGTATCTTTAGCAAAGACTATTTTTCCATCCAATACATTTTTAACAATAGCATCACTTTTATTACTTCTTAAAACTACATTTTCATTAAAAATTTTAATATTATAAACGGGATCAACATAATTTCCAAATTTTTGTTTTACAACAAAAGAATCTAGAGGTGCTATAGTTTTTTTTCCTGTATAACGTTTAACTGAACTGCCTTGATAACTTGAACCTAATTGCCTAATTTGAGTATTATTTTTTGCTATTTTAATATCTTGCTTATTTGAATTTTTATTTTTTTCATCATTAATAATTTTTAATTCATTTAAAGTTTGTCTTAATTCTTCTTGCTGAGCTTGCAAATCTTCAAGTTTTTTTGCATATATAGCACGATCAGTCTTTTGCTTATTAATTTGACTGAGTTGTTTTTGTTTTAAATTATGTAATTTGGCTAATTGTGTATGATAGTTTTTAAGACTATCATTAATTTTTTTAATTTGAGCTTGTTTATCATCAATAAGTTTGCTTACTCCCTCATAATCTTTAGAAATCTTAAAAATTTCTTCATTTAAAATCTTGTTTAAAATTTCTAATATTTCAAAAGCCATGAAACTTTCTTCACTCTCAATATAGCCTTGAGGAATAGGTAAATCATAAACAAAATCCTTAGCCATTAATGCTATAAGCTTACCTTCCATATTAGATTTACTTTTTAATAAATCTTGATTTTGACTAGCTAAAGTATTTAATTCTTGATTTTGAGTTTTAACATTAGCTTCAAGTTTAGAAGTTTGAAAATTTAAACTTTCTATTTGTGAGCTTAAATCTTTTAAATCTTTTTCACCATTTAATATATCATTAGCTAAATCTTCAAGTTTTTTATTTAATTGCTCTTGTATGCGCTTATTTTCTTCTAAAGTTTTTGTTTTTTCATTAATGGCATTTGCATCTAGATCAATCAATAAAAAAAAATAAAAAAAAATAAAAAAAACTTTTCTCATCTTTTTACCTTAAACATCACCCAATTTACGCATAATAAACAAACTAATAAAGTTGCTAAAAAGATCAAACTCAAATGTAAAATAAAATTTATAGGTGGAAAAACAATATCTATAATTTTAAAATACTCTTTAATATAAAGATCAAAAAGCTGAGTAAAAAAAACAAGTAAAAAAATAAAAGCCAATAAACAATCAATCACTACTATTTTATAAAGCATAAAGGATCTAAACCAAAATGGAGCTCCAAATAAACACATAATTTCAATACGATCAGTATGTTCATAAAGCCAAATTCTCATCTGTTTTAAAAATAAAATAAAAGCTAGTAAAATAATAATACATAAAAATAACCAAAAAATAAATTTCACTAAAATCAACAAAGAATATATTTTATCATGGGTTTTAGAAAAAGTTTCAACCTTAGTAACACCTACAATATCCAATAAATGTTTTTTTATAGAATTTAATTCATTTTGATTAGGCAAAGAATCAAGTTGTAAAGTATAAAATTTTGGTATAGAATCTTGCAAGACTTTTAAATTTTTCTCAGAAATATCATTTTTTAAACGTTCAATCAAATGTTTAGGATCTAAAAGTTCAAGCTTAGCAAAAAAAGGTATTTTACTTTTTAAAACATTTTGATCAAGTTCTATTTTACTAACAACTATAATATTATAATCTTTACTAATGATTTCTTCATAATGTTTTAATGCTGCATTAGTGATTAAAATAAATTCAAAAGCAAACATCATAAAAAGCAAAGGTAAAATCAAAGATAAATGCGTTTTAAAAAATTTCATTCATTTTTCCATTTTCTATATTAAAACGGCGATAATCTACTCTTAAATTACTAGGAATTCTATGAGTTACTACTATAACGCAAGTTCCAAGTAATTCTCTAGCAGACTTTAAAAGAGTCCAAATAATATCAGAAGAATACTCATCTAAATTTCCTGTAGGTTCATCGCAAAGCAAAAGCTTAGGATTGTGTGCTAAAGCTCTTGCCATAGCAACACGCTGTTGTTCACCTCCGCTTAATTGATTAGGCAATTTATCAGCTTTAAAAGTTAAATTAACATGCTTTAAGAGTTTAGCAGCTTGATTATGACATATTTTTTTACTATAACCTTTAATCATCAAAGGCAACATAACATTTTTTTCTACATTATACTCTTGCACAAGTTTATAATCTTGAAAAATAATTCCTATTTTTTGACGCAATTTTAAAAGTTCTAAATTTCCAATTTTTTTCATCAAAGAACCGCATACTTCAAGTCTCCCAGAAAGCGGCTCTAAATCTCCATAAAAAGACTTTAAAAGCGTACTTTTACCGCTCCCACTTTTACCGGTAATAAAAACAAAATCATCATCTTTAAAAGCAAAACTTGCATCTTTAATCACTAATTCATCATAACCTAAAGCAAGTTTGTTTGCTTGGATTAAATTAGACATTTTTTTCCTTAATTTCCTCTTTTTATTTTTACATTATGCTTTATTTTTGCTTAATTTCTAAGAAAATTATATATTATTAAAACGCATTTGTATTATTTCTTTTAATGTCTTCATTGCTTGAATATTTTCTTGAATTTTAAATGGTTTTTTAAATAAAAAATGAATAGTATCTTTTAAATACAAATAACAATGCTCAGGCTTATTAAAAGCTCCAAATGCAATCTTTAAAATTAAATTTTCATCTTGTTTATACAATTTTTCAAAATGCAAGAAAAAATTTTCTTTTTTTATAGTTTTATTTTGAAAATTACATTCTATTAATTTTAAATCTTCCTGAGAAAGCTTAAAACATGAAAAATCTAAGACATCTAATTGATAATTTTCATCTTTTTGATCAAAATTCCATACCCAAAGATCATATATATTTTTTTCTTGTCTTTTCCATCTGTCTTCATATTTACTTGAAACTTCTAAATTCTCATTTTTTTTAAGACTGAATTTTGGAGAAGGAAAATTTAAAAATTGATTTAAAGTAAAATTAAAATATTCAAAACTATCTGTTCTAAGTTCAAAGCGACCATTATACTTTAAAACCCTAGCGCATTCTTTACAAAAATCTTGACTAATAACACGTCTGTGAGGCTTTTTATCCCAAGGAACAGGAAAATGCAAAAAAATTTTTTCAACTGATTGTGATTTTAAAACACTTAATAACAACCTAGCATCACTTTGCACCAACAAAATATTATTGATATTTTGGGCTTTAGCAAGCTTAGCAACTTGGGTTAAAGCCTTATTATAAATTTCAACACCTAATATTAAAACATGAGGATTTTCTCTTGCTTGATAAAGTAAATGTCTTCCCGAGCCAAAACCTATTTCTATATAAATTCTACCTTGAAGCTTAAATAAAAGCTCTTCAAAATCATTAAGGATAAAAGGTGTTTTTTCAATCAAGGCATTATTTTTAAGTTTGAATGCTTCATTTATAATATCTTCACAAAAGTCTTCTTTAAAAATTGTTAAAGCCTTTTGCAAATAAGCTATTTTAGAAGGTTTTGTATGCTTGTCACACTTAAGCACAAAAGCATTTTGCTCTTTTTTAATCTGTAAAAAAAAGCTTTCTTCTTTAACCTTTGTATAAATAAGACTTATCTTATCATTTTGAGCACACCAAAGAAATTCTACCTCATCTCTGCTATAAGGTAGAATTAAATTTTTAATCTTTTTTGTTTTAAAATTTGGCACTATTGGGCTGCTTTAACTTTATTTGAAGGTTTTGAACGAAGACCAACTGCATCAATAGCAATAACCTCATAACTATACTCTACCCCAGGTAAAGCTTTGATATCTTTTAACTGCTTTTCTTTAAGACTTTTAAAAATGATATTTTGCTTTCCTCCATAACGTCTTACTTCATACTCTACTGCCCTATCATCATTATCACTCCACTCTAAATTAATGCCTTCACTTGTAATTTGAGCTAAAATGATAGTAGGAGATGAAGGATTTCCTAAAGTCCTACCCTCTACTCCATCTTTTGGCATAGGACTTTCAAGCCCATCTTTATCAACCATAGTAACTTTATAATATTTACTTTTACCAATACCTTCTATTTTATCTTCATAAGAATTTTTATCCGTTTTTATTAAAACACTATAAGGAAGAAAACTCGAACTCGTAGAATAAACTTTATAATAAGAAAAATCTTTATATTCAGGTGCATCCCAAGTTAAAACGATTTTATTAAAACCATCTGTAGTGGCTTTTAAATGTTCAATTAAAGGAGGCAAAGACTTACTTTTAGAACTTACTACCTGGCTTGGTTCACTTTTAACACCTTGAAAGCTCACTGCAATAATTCTATATTTTGAATTTTCATCAGGCTTTAAATCACTATCTATGTATTCAGCATTTAAACGGTTTTTTATTTCTGCAATTTTTGCAAATTCCTTACCATCACCTTTTGATCTTTCAATAATATAAGAATCCACCCTTAAATCAGGATGTGGACGCCAAATTAATTTAATACGATTAGGCAAATTAGTAATAGCTTGAACAAAAGGAACTGGCTCAAGTCTTGAAGTGGTATTTGCTTCTATAATTTTACCCTCTTCTGAAATTTGACCTTGGTCATTAAAACTTTTCATCATATAATGATATTTAGTATTAGGCTCTAATTTTGTATCTACATAATGAGTTTGAAACTTATCTTTAATCACACCAACAAGTTTAAACTCAAGGCTATTATTATCTGATCGGTACAAATAAAAACCTTTAATATTTTCATTATATAAAGCTTGCCATTCAAAAGCAATACTATTCATATCGCTAAGACTTTTTAAATGTTCAACCTTTGGCAAACTCTCATTAATCGCAAATTCTTTATTTGAATTGAACATATTCATTTGCGATACACTACAAGCACTAAATAAAAGAATCAAAAGACTCAAGCAAAAACCTAAGTGAAATCTTCTCATCATTTTCTCCTAAATTAATTTGATCAAACATAAGCTTTTTAAAATCATCCATTAAAGGCGCTTTAACAATAATTTGCTCTTTAGTTTTAGGATGAATAAAATATAAAAAATAAGCATGAAGCATGATTCTACAATCATACCTACCCTTATAACCATATAAATCATCCCCTAAAATATGTCTATTTAGACTCGCTAAATGCGCCCTAATTTGATGCGTTCTTCCTGTAAAAAGTTTTGCTGCTATTAAGCTTATATTCTCAGTTTTTACTATATTTATAAAAGCAGATTTAGCACTTTTAGTGAATTTATTTTCTTTATCTGTAGCTATTTTTTTAATAGCATTAGAAAAAGAACGCATTAAAAATTTCTCTATTATAATTTTATCTTCTTTTAGTGGCAAATCAATTAACGCAAGATAAATTCTACCCATACTCTTATCTATAAGCTGCTCACTAAGTCTTTGATGGGTAAAATTATTTTTTGCTATCAGTATAGCTCCGCTTGTATCTTTATCAAGCCTATGCACAAGACCAGCTCTTATTTCTCCTCCTAAATTAGATAAAGTATATTTTTTATCTATTAACCAATCTACCAAAGTAGCTTTTTTCACACTATTTGCACCATGGACAATTAAATCAGCAGGCTTGTTTAAAACCAATAAATCTTCATCCTCATATAAAATATCTATATCAAAATCAACTTCAAAACAAGGTTTTAACTCATCACAAGATTTCAAATCCATAACAAGAAGAATATCTTCATTTTTTAACTTAAATGAGTTTTTATTTTGAATTTTTCCATTAACTTGTATACAATCTTTTTTTATTAATAAAGCAATTTGATTACGACTTTGATTTAATTTTTTAGCTAAAAAGACATCAAGCCTTGAATTTTCGTCCACTAAAAAAGTTTGCATTTTTCCCTTAAAGATTTTAAAAATTTAAAATTTTAGTTTATAATTATAGCTTTATATTATCAATTAAAGGCAAATTGTGTTCAGTTTAGATAGAAGAATTTTAACCCATTTTGATTATATGCAACCTATTTTATTTATACCTATAATTCTTGTTTCTTTTTTTTTAATTTTTGAAGCAAATCCTTTTTTATCAGAAAAACAATTTGTATATACAGGTATAGGACTGTTTGCTTTTATGATTTTTTTCTTTTTCCCTATAAGAAAATTTATTTGGATTATTCCAGTTGCTTATTGGATTAATATATTTTTGCTTTTAAGTGTTGATATTTTTGGAGTTGAAAAATTAGGGGCTAAAAGATGGCTTGAAATTCCTTTTACCCATTTTACTATCCAACCTTCTGAAATTTTTAAACCCAGTTTTATTTTAATGCTTGCTTATCTTATTTACCAAAACCCGCCCCCAAAAAATGGATATAAACTTAAATCTTTTATCAAACTTAGCATTTATATTATATTGCCTTTTTTGCTTATTGCAAAAGAACCTGATTTAGGAAGTGCTATGGTTTTATTGCTTGTGGGCTTTGGAGTGCTTTTTATTATGGGGGTGCATTATAAAATTTGGCTAAGCATTATCCTTGCTATTGGCATTAGCTCCCCTATTATTTACACACATCTTTTAAAACCCTATCAAAAACAAAGAATTCATGATTTTATTTCAGAAAAACCAAGCTATCAAGTAGCACAGTCAATGATAGCCATTGGCAATGGAGGATTAACTGGAAAATCTCAAGATGAAGCAACCCAAACACATTTTAAATTTTTACCCATCTCAACAAGTGATTTTATCTTTGCTTATATGATAGAAAGGTTTGGATTTGTTGGAGGAGTAACTTTAATCATATTTTATATTTTACTTATCTTTCATTTGCTTAGCTTAAATTACAAACTTAAAGACGATTATTTTGCTAGAGTTGCAATTAATTGCGTTGCATTATTTATTTTTATCTATGCTGCTGTTAATATTTCTATGACCATAGGTTTTGCACCAGTAGTTGGTATTCCACTACCCTTTTTTAGTTATGGGGGAAGCTCCTTTACTATTTTTATGATTTTTTTTGGAATCTTACAACATTTAATCACTTTTAGATATTTTTGGACAGATATTAAGGCTAAGTAAAATATTTTTAAGTATTTATAGAGTATAATTTTGTCTTTCATAACTAAGCGGGGATTTATAGCTCAGTTGGTTAGAGCAACCGGCTCATAACCGGTTGGTCGCAGGTTCGAGTCCTGCTAAATCCACCATTATTTTATTGCTTGATAAAATAAATGCTTATTTATTAATTTTCTTAACAATCTTTTATTATCACACCTTTTAAGTATAATAATTCTTTTACATATAATTTAGGATAAATTTTTACCTAAAAATTCATAAACTTAACACATACTTAATAAAGATTTTAAAATGAATGGATGTGAGATTTAAAAAGATATGAATAAATATATCAAATGGTGGTTAGAGGCAGAATCGAACTGCCGACACGCAGATTTTCAGTCTGCTGCTCTACCGACTGAGCTATCCAACCACTATTTTTAAATAAAAATATAATTCTATCTTTTTTTCTTTAATTTAAGTTTAAATACAAGAAGAAAATTTTATTTCCCTTAAAGTTTTAATAAGATAGAATACCCTTTTAAATCAATATCAAATAGGATTTTTTTGAAACAATTTGGATTAGATAGACGAACTTTTAAAATTTTATTGCTAGGTTATATTATTATTGCCTTATTTGGATCTTTACTTTTATATTCAAATTGGGCGCATAAAACCCCTATTAATTTTTTAGATGCATTTTTCACAAGCACTTCTGCTGTTAGCATGACAGGCTTAATAGTAAAAAATACTGCTCTTGATTTTACTTTAGCAGGACAAATCATCATTTTAGCCCTAGTGCAAATTGGTGGATTAGGATACATGGGTATAGGACTATTTGTTTACATACTCATACGAAAAAAAGTGGGTTTTAATGCAAGAAATTTGCTAAAAGAATCCTTATTATATCCCTCTATGGATGGCTTATTTAAATTCTTTAAAAAGGTTTTACTTTTTATTTTTATCATAGAATTAATAGGCGCCATACTCCTTACCATGCGCTTTGCATTAGAAATGAATTTTAAAAAAGCCCTATGGTTTGGAATCTTTCATTCTATTAGTGCTTTTAATAATTCAGGATTTACGATTTTTGACCATGGTTTTACAGCTTATAAACACGATATAACAATTAATTTAATTATGACTTCTTTAATTATTATTGGTGGGCTTGGTTATTTTGTTTTAGTTGAATTATATTTTTTTCAAAGAAAAAAATTACAAACTTTAAGCTTGCACACAAAAATCGTTGTTGTAGCAAACCTTTTTCTTATAATTTCTTCAACACTTATCATTTTTGTTTTTGAGTATTCTAATCCTCACACTATAGGAAATTTTTCCTTTTTTGATAAAATTTTAAGTTCTTATTTTACTGCTATTAATTACCGTACTGCTGGATTTAATACTTTAGATATAAGTTATTTACATGATGCAAGTTTATTTTTTGGGTCTTTATTTATGGTTATTGGCGGTGCACCGGGTGGGACTGCTGGAGGCATGAAAATAACTACAGTAATGGTTTTACTCCTTTATACTTACTGGAGCATTCGTGATGGAAGAGTAAGAATCTTTGGACACGAAATTCCAAGAGAAACCATATCAAAAGCTTTTATCATAGCAGTAGGATCGGCAGTTTATATAGTTATAGCTGTTATTTTACTTTCTTTATTAGAATCAAAATTTGACTTTATTGTCTTGCTTTTTGAAACCTCCTCAGCTTTTGCCACTGTAGGTATTTCAGTTGGAAACGGCGAAAATCTCTCTTTATGTGCACTTTTTAGCAATCCTAGTAAAATTATTATTATTATTATGATGCTAAGTGGAAGAATAGGTGTTTTTGCTTTTTTACTCTCAGTATTTAAGCAAGATAAAGCCATACACCTTAAATTCCCTGAAGGAAAAGTTAATTTATAAAGGTAAAAATATGAAAAATCTCAATTATGGAATCATAGGACTTGGGAAATTTGGCTCAGTTGTTGCAGATGAACTTATTGCTGGTGGGCATACTGTTATTGTTGCGGATAAAGATGAAGAAACTTTAAAAAATATACAAAACCCTCCAAGCTATGCTTATATTTTAGACTCTACTAATATTTTAGCCTTAAAAGAAGCAGGATTTCATGATGTTGAAGTAGTTATAGTAAGCATAGGGGAAAATGTTGAAAAATCAATTCTTACTCTTATGGCACTTAAAGATATAGGTGTTAAAAATATTATTGCTAAAGCCACTTCAAATATTCATGGTCAAATTCTTTCTAAATTAGGTGCAACAAAAGTTATCTACCCTGAAAAAGAAAGTGCCAAAAGATTGGTAAAAGAATTTTTAACCAAAGATACTGATTATGAAGTTTTTGATCTTTCAGCTAATACCATACGTGCTATTAAAATCAATATAGATGAAAAACTAGCAGGAAATTCTTTAAAACATGTAGCACAAAATATGAAAGTAATTTCTTATAAAAAATTAAACAGTGATTGGGAAATACTTCCTGATTTAGAAACCACAACAGTTTATAGCGGAGATGTTGTTATACTGCTTGGAACAGTTAAAGAACTCAGAGAATTTGAACATTGATTTAAAGCTAATTTAAGGCTTTACAATATTTTATAAAACGCTTTAAAGCCATTTTTTCCTTAGTCGAAATTTTATAATAAATCACCTCATCTAAATAATATCTTAAATCTTTTATGTCTAAATTTCTTGTTTTAGCATAATTTTGCATTATATAATAAGGAAGTTTAACCTTGGTTTTTAAAAATTTTTTAAAAATCTTTTCATACAAAACTTTTTTTTGCACACAAGAAAATCTAGCAAAAACAAAAGGCAAACCTGTTTTTTCATGCCATTTTTCACACAAATCTATATATCTGGAAGGATTTTTCAAATAAAGTTGCAAAGCCTTATCACCTATAATAACTCTGCCATTTTGCTTTAAAACTTTAGCTAAAGCATTTGAACTTGCAGAACTTGGATCTTTAGAATTTAATGTATTTTTTTCTACTAAAACACTTAAAACTTTTTTATTCGCACAAATACCTAAATCTAAATTTTTATATTTTTTTCTCACACTTTCTATGCTTGAAATAATAGCCGCATCAATCCTTCTATAAAATAAATCCTTATTAAGCTTACTTGGAACACCTTTTTTGTATTCCATACTTGCTTTATAAGCATTTGGCAAGGGATATTTTTTTAAATAAACATGTAAAGGCAAAAGATTAATATAATCAATTTTTCCAAAAATCATCGTTATTTGTTAAAACCCCAAACCTGTTTTTAATTTTAATATTATTTTAAACTTTCAAAATAAGTTTGTTCATCAAAATTTTTTATCTTAGCAACACCATCTTTTATTGCTGCTACTGCAACAGCTGTACTAACTGCTGCTTTAACCCTTTCATCAAAAGGCTTTGGTATGATATATTCTTTTCCAAATTCTAAAGCACTAAGATTATAAGCTTTTTTTACCTCAGCACTAAGCTCTAACTTAGCTAAACCTGCTAAAGCTTTAGCAGCGGCCACTTTCATATTTTCAGTAATCTTGCTTGCACGTACATCTAAAGCTCCACGGAAAATAAAAGGAAAACCTAAAACATTATTGATTTGATTTGGATAATCACTCCTTCCTGTTCCTACAATAGCATCTTTTCTAAGTCTTATAACATCTTCTGGCATAACCTCAGGAATAGGATTTGCCAAAGCAAAGATTACAGGATTTTTTGCCATACTTAAAATCATTTCATCATCAAAAATTTTTGGAGCACTAAGCCCTAAAAAAACATCAGCTCCTTTAAGTACTTCTTTTAAGGTTTTTTCTTTAGATTCTATAGCAAATTCAAGTTTTTGAGGAGTTAAATCTTGTCTATCCTTAGAAATCACACCCTTAGTATCTACTAAAATAATATTTTCTACGCCTAAATTCCTATACATTCTAGCACTTGCAATACCCGCAGCACCAGCACCACTTACAACTACTTTTATATCTTTAAATTTTTTACCACTTATTTCCATAGCATTCATAAGTCCTGCAGTTGAAATAATAGCTGTTCCATGTTGATCATCATGCATTACAGGAATTCCAAGATCTTGCAAAGCCGCTTCAATTTCAAAGCATTTTGGTGCTGCAATATCTTCTAAATTTATCCCACCCACTGTTGGGGCTAAAGCCTTACAAAAAGCTACAATTTCTTCTACACTATGAACATTAATCTCTATATCATACGCATTAACATTAGCAAATTTTTTAAATAAACAAGCCTTACCTTCCATAACAGGTTTTGAAGCTTGAGCCCCTATATTACCAAGTCCTAAAACTGCTGATCCATCACTTATAACAGCAACAAGATTAGCTTTATTAGTATAAGTATAAGCAAGTTCTTCGTCTTTAGCTATTTCAAGGCAAGGTTGTGCAACTCCTGGACTATAAGCTAAAGATAAATCATAACTTGTATTCATTGCTTTACTTGGTACAATATCAATCTTTCCGCCTAAATGATATTTTAAAGCCTCTTCTTCTAATTTCATTTATCATCTCCTCGATTTTAAAAAATTTTCTATTCTTTTTTTACACTCTTGTACACCTAAAAATTCTAATACTTCAAAAATACTTGGGCTAACAGCACTACCTATTAAAGCTATACGTATAGCTTGTGCTAAATCTTTTAATTTTGCTTGTTGTTTTTCTAAAAAATGATTAGTAAAATCTTCAAATTCTTTACTGGTTTTTTGATCTTGAAGTTCGTGAGCAAAAATACTTAATAATTTTAAATTATTCTCATTAATAAATTTTTGGACCGCATTTTCATCATAATGTTCTGGTGCATTTATAATATTTTTTGCGCCATTTATAATATCATGCAAGGTTTTAGCACGCTCTCTTAATAAATCAAGCAAAAATCCTGCTTTTTCATAAATAGATAAATCAAAACCAAGTTCTTTAAGCTGAGAATTGATCTCTTTAAAAGGCAAAGTTTTAATATAATAAGCATTAAGCCATTCAAGTTTTTTAAAATTATAACAAGAAGCGCTTTTATTAATATGATAAGGATCAAAGAGTTTTTTAAGTTCTTCTATAGAAAAAACCTCATCATCACCATGACTCCAGCCCAAACGCACAAGAAAATTCAATAAAGCCTGAGGCAAGATTCCCATTTTTTTATATTCCATAACATCAGTAGTACCATGTCTTTTTGAAAGTTTTTTACCATCTTCTCCATGTATCATAGCCACATGAAAAAAGCGAGGAATTTTAAATCCTAATGCCTCATAAATTACAATTTGCTTAGGTGTATTAGAAAGGTGATCATCTCCTCGAATTACATCACTTACACCCATTAAAGCATCATCAATTACAACAGTAAAATTATAAGTTGGAGTCCCATCACTTCTCGCTATGATAAAATCATCTAAAATATCTTCAACTTTAAATTTTATCTCACCTTTAACCCCATCCACAAAACTAATCTCGCCACTTTGAGGAGCTTTTATGCGTACTACAGGATCTATATTTTGTGGAGGAGTACCCTTAAAATCTCTATATCTTCCATCATATCTTGGACGCTCTTTAAGTGCTTCTTGCTTAGTACGCAATGCATCAAGCTCTTCTTTGCTCATATAACAATAATAAGCCTTGCCTTCATCTAAAAGTTTTTTTATGTATTGTTTATAAATATCAAAACGTTCAGATTGATAAATTACTTCCCCATCAAATTCCAAAGCACACCATTTAAAAGCTTGCATAATAGCTTGCATAGCTTCTTTAGAATTACGTTGTAAATCCGTATCCTCAATACGAAGTAAAAAATTCCCGCCTTTTTTTCTTGCGTATAAATAATTATACAAAGCGGTTCTAAGCCCACCTATGTGCAAATATCCTGTTGGACTTGGAGCAAAACGCGTTATAAGTTTTTCATGCATTTTTTGCCTTTTCTTAAATTTTTATTGATATAATGCGATATTTATACTTAAATAAAGGTTTGAAATGAAAAAAATTTTATCGAGTTTTGTATTTTTTGCAAGTTTAGCTAGTGCTAATACCATTAATGCCATAGCTATAGTTGTAGATAAAGAACCCATTACTACTTATGATATAGAACAAACCATTAAAACACTAAAAATTGATAAAAATCAAGCTTTAGCTCTACTCATTAATGAAAAAATGGAAAGCTCACAAATAAGACAATTAAATATTGTTGTTAATGACTTAGAACTTGATGAAGCTATTAATAGAATGCTTTTGCAAAATAAAACTAACTTAAATGATTTTAAAGCCACTTTAAAATCTAAAAATCAAAGCTATGAACAATTTCGTGCAAATTTCAAAAAAGATTTAGAAAAAAGAAAACTTTATGAAAAAATTGCAAATATGTCTAAAACTGATTTTAGCGATGAGGGAGCAAAAAATTTTTTTGAACAAAACAAAGATAAATTCACCTTTTACACACAAATTGATGCTAAAATTTACCGATCTAACAATCCCCAAATTCTAGAAAATATTAAAAACACAAAAAAAACTATACTTAAAGCACAAAAAATCGCTTTAAATACAAGCAATACCGATCCACGACTCTTAGGGCTTTTATCACAAATCCCTAATGGAGCTTTTTCACCTGTTTTAAATGGAAAAAATGGCTATGAACTTTATGAAATTGAAAGCAAAAACGCAGGAGAAATTCCTGACTTTGAACAAATAAAAAATGAAGTTTTAAACGCTTATATTAGCGAACAAAGACAAAATTTTATACAAGATTATTTTGAAAAACTACGCTCTAAAATCAATATAGAATATTTAAGATAATTAATTTCCTATTTATAAGGAAATTAATGTCTTGCAAGGTAATTTGTATCATAATTATTATTGATAAAATCGGGATTATCCATCATAGAAAGATGAAATTCTTTAGTGGTTTTAATCCCACTTATAAGCAATTCATCTAAAGCTACTTTCATCTTAGCAATAGCTTTATTACGATCTTGAGCCCAAACCACAAGTTTGCCTATCATAGAATCATAATAAGGAGGAACATTATAATCTTGATAACAATGACTTTCCATTCTTACATTGCGTCCTGCTGGTGGGATATATTTAGTAATTTTACCTGGACTTGGCAAGAAAGTCTTAGAATCTTCAGCTGTGATCCTACACTCTATAGAATGTCCACAAAGTTTAATACTTTCTTGAGAAGGTAAAGCATAACCTTGTGCAACATTGATCATTTGCTCTATAATATCAATACCACTGACCATTTCACTTACACAATGTTCAACTTGCAAACGCGTATTCATTTCAATAAAATAAAAATCTAAATTTTTATCAACCAAAAACTCAAAAGTACCAGCACCCTCATAACCTATAGCTTTAGCAGCTTTAATGGCTGTTTGATGAAGTCTTGTACGGGTTTTTTCATCAAGCAAAATTGCAGGAGATTCTTCAATAAGCTTTTGATGGCGCCTTTGCATAGAACAATCTCTTTCGCCTACATGAATAATATTGCCAAAACTATCTCCTATAATTTGCACTTCTATATGGCGTGGATTTTGGATATACTTTTCCATATACATAGTCCCATCACCAAAAGCTGTCATAGCCTCGCTTTCAGCAGACCAATATGCTTTTTCAAGATCTTTTTCATTATCAACTACACGCATACCACGACCTCCGCCTCCTGCAGCGGCTTTTAAGATTACAGGATAGCCAATTTCTTTAGCTAATTTTTTTGCTGCTTCAACTCCTGCTAAAGCACCATCACTCCCTGGAATTACAGGTACACCTGCTCTTTGGATAACTTGCTTAGCTTTTGATTTATCACTCATTAAATTCATAGCCTCTACTGAAGGACCAATAAATTTAATATTGTGTTTTGCACAAATTTCAACAAAATTTTGATTTTCACTTAAAAATCCATAACCTGGAAAAATAGCATCTGCTTCTGCAATCTCAGCTGCACTAATAATGGCTGGAATATTTAAATAACTCTCAGAACTTCTTGCCTTACCTATACAAATACTCGCATCAGCATACTTTAAATAAAGAGCATCTTTATCAGCTTGAGAATACACACAAATTGCCTTTTTTCCCATTTCTTTAATCGTTCTTAAAGCACGAAGTGCTATTTCCCCACGATTAGCAATCAATATGCTTTTAATTTCCATTTTATAATTTCTCCACTGAAAATAAAGGCATGCCAAACTCTACAGGTTGTCCATCAGCTACTAAAACTTCAACAATCCTACAATCAAATTCTGCTTCAATCTCGTTCATAATCTTCATCGCTTCAATAATAGCAATAGTATCTCCTTTTTTAACTGTAGTACCTGTTTTTACAAAAGGAGCTGCACCTGGGCTTGGTGCTTGATAAAAAGTTCCTACCATAGGGCTATTTATGCAAGGTTTATTAGCCTTTGTGTTTTGACTTGGATGGGCTTCATTAACCACACTTACATTAATAGGCTGAGGGGCTGGAACTGGAGGACAAGCAGGAGCTGGAAGTTCACAACATAGATCTTTTTGAAGTTCTATTTCAAAACCATCTTGTTTTTTAATTTTGATTTTACTGATACTTACTTCAGCAAAAAGATTAACTAATTCTTTAATTTCTTCTTTTGTCATAAAATTCTCCTAAAAATTTAAGAATTTAATCTCGTATTATATAAAAAAACTTAAAATTTAACTTTAAAAAAAGTAAAAAATCATAAACAATACTAGAATTTTAAGTTATAATTTTAAAAAATAAAATTGATAATTTTGATATATTTAAGGTTAAACATGGGCTTAAAAGCAGATAATTGGATAAGAGAAATGGCGCTAAAACACGCCATGATAAAACCTTTTTGTGAGGCAAACATAGGTAAAGGGGTAGTAAGTTATGGACTTTCAAGCTATGGCTATGATATACGCGTAGGACGTGAGTTTAAAATTTTCACTAATGTTAATTCTACTGTAGTAGATCCAAAAAATTTCGTAGAAGAAAATGTGGTGGATTTTGAAGGAGATGTATGCATAGTACCTGCAAATTCTTTTGCTTTAGCTAGAACCATAGAGTATTTTAAAATGCCTGATGATGTTTTAGCTATTTGTCTTGGTAAAAGCACTTATGCAAGATGTGGGATTATTGTAAATGTCACTCCTTTTGAACCTGGTTTTGAAGGACATATTACTATAGAAATTTCAAATACCACTCCTTTACCTGCAAAAATTTATGCTAATGAAGGCATAGCTCAAGTCTTATTTTTACAAGGCGATGAAAAATGTGATACTACTTATAAGGACAAAAAGGGTAAATATCAAGCTCAAACAGGCATTACCTTACCAAGGATTTTAAAATAGGAATACTTATTGCTTTAACTTAAAAAACACATAAAAAACCAAAGGAAGGCAAATGTTTAACGCAAAAAATATCTTAATCACTGGCGGTACTGGATCTTTTGGAAAAACTTATACTAAGGTTTTATTAAAAAAATACAAACCTAATAAAATTATCATTTATTCTCGCGATGAACTTAAACAATTTGAAATGTCAAGTGTTTTTAATGCTCCTTGCATGCGTTATTTTATAGGGGATATTAGAGATAAAAAACGCTTAAGCACTGCTATGCGTGATGTAGATTTTGTTATACATGCTGCTGCAATGAAACATGTACCTATTGCCGAATACAATCCCATGGAATGTATAAAAACCAATATACAAGGAGCTCAAAATCTTATTGATGCTTGTTTTGAAAATGGGGTTAAAAAATGCATCGCATTAAGTACAGATAAGGCTTGCAATCCTGTTAATTTATATGGAGCAACCAAACTAGCAAGCGATAAGCTTTTTGTTGCTGCTAATAATATAGCAGGCAATCAACAAACACGCTTTAGTGTTGCAAGATATGGCAATGTTGTAGGATCAAGAGGTTCAGTAGTACCTTTTTTTAAAAAACTCATTGAACAAGGAGCAAAAGAACTCCCTATTACCGATACTAGAATGACACGTTTTTGGATTTCTCTTGAAGATGGGGTTAAATTTGTACTGAGCAATTTTGAAAAAATGCATGGAGGAGAAATTTTCATACCTAAAATTCCTTCCATGAAAATCACTGATTTAGCCCATGCTTTAGCACCTCATTTAAAACATAAAATCATAGGCATAAGAGCAGGAGAGAAATTACATGAAATTATGATTTCAAGTGATGATAGCCATTTAACTTATGAATTTAAAAACTACTATGCTATTAGTCCTAGCATAAAATTTGTTGATAAAAACAATGATTTTAGCATTAATGCCTTAGGTGAAAAAGGACAAAAAGTAAAAGATGGTTTTTTTTATAGTTCAGATAATAATACCCAATGGGTAAGCGAAAAAGAACTCCTAGATATCATCAATCACACCAAAGAATGCTAAAATGCTTACTTATTCTCATCAAAACATAGATCAAAGTGATATTAACACCCTCATAAAAGCTTTAAAAGAAGAAATTTTAACAGGAGGTAAAAAAGTTGATGAGTTTGAACAAGCTCTTTGTGAATATATAGGGGTTAAATACGCTTGTGTATTAAACTCAGCCACTTCAGCCCTTCATCTTGCCTATACAGCTTTAAATGTCAAAGATAAAATCATTTTAACCACTCCTTTAAGTTTTGCAGCTACAGCTAATGCAGCTTTAATGGCTGGGGCTAAAATTGAGTTTATTGATATCAAAAATGATGGTAATATAGATGAAAAAAAATTAAGCCAAAGACTTCAAAAAGATAGTTCTAATATAAAAGCTATTAGCGTGGTAGACTTTGGAGGCAATAGCGTAGAAATGGATGAAATTATAAAACTTGCCAAACACTACAATATTGCTTTAATCGATGATGCAAGTCATGCTTTAGGATCTGAGTATAAAGGTGAAAAAGTAGGCAAAAAAGCAGATCTTTCCATCTTTTCTTTTCACCCTGTTAAACCCATTACTACTTTTGAAGGTGGGGCTGTAGTAAGTGATAATGAAGAACTTATAGCAAAAATAAAACTCTTAAGAAGTCATGGTATAGTTAAAAAAAGACTTTGGGATAGTGATATGATAGATCTTGGCTATAACTACCGCTTAAGCGATGTAGCTTGTGCTTTAGGGATGAATCAACTTAAAAAACTTGATCAAAACATACAAAAACGAGAAGAAATTGCAAGATTTTATGATAAAGAATTTGAAAAAAATCCTTATTTTTCTACTATTAAAATCAAAGATTACAAAAAAAGCTCTAGGCATTTATACCCTATTTTACTCTTTGGTGAATTTTATTGTCAAAAAGAAGAACTTTTTGAAATTTTAATCCACAAAGGCATAGGTGTACAAGTGCACTATAAACCCACTTATGAATTTAGTTTTTATAAAAAACTTTTAGGAGATATAAGACTTGAGAATGCAGACAATTTTTATAAAGCAGAACTAAGCATTCCTTGCCATCAAGAAATGAGTCTTAAGGATGCAAAATTTGTAAAAGATAGCTTATTTGATGCATTTAAGAAATTAAAAAAGGGGTATTGTGGATAAACTAGACTTTAGATCTTGCGATTTTGAAAAAACGGGCAAAGCCATGTATGAGCTTGCTAAAAAACTTTTTCCAATTTGTAGGAGCATCACAGGGGAAGGTTTTAGACAAAGTTTAAAAATACTAGATAAAACCCTGAAAAAACATACTTCATTTTCACTCTATCAAAAGCGGTACTAAAGTATTTGACTGGGTAGTACCTGATGAATGGCATATAAAAGATGGCTTTATCCTTACTCCAGATGGAAAAAAAATTTGTGATTTTAAAAAACATAATTTACACATTTTAAACTATAGTCAGGGTGTAAATAAAACCATAACACTTGAAGAACTTCAAAAACATCTTTATTCTATAGAAGAATTACCAGATGCCATTCCTTATGCAACAAGTTATTATAAAAGACGTTGGGGTTTTTGCATAACACACAATGAAAGAAAAAAACTTAAAAAAGGCAAATATAAAGTTTTTATTGATGCTAAACATGATAAAAATGGGGTTTTAAACTATGCAGATTTTATTATCCCAAGCACACAAAATTCTAAAGATGAAATTTTACTTTCTACTTATCTTTGTCATCCTTCTATGGCAAATAATGAATTAAGCGGACCCATTGTAGCCATTTTTCTAGCTAAATGGCTTTTATACTCAAAAGAAAGAAAATACAATTACCGCTTTGTTATCATTCCAGAAACCATAGGTTCTATAATCTATCTTCACAAACATTTAAAATACTTACAAAAACATGTTAAAGCAGGTTTTGTGCTTTCATGCTTAGGCGATGATAATGCTTATTCGCTTATCCATAGCCCTGAAGAAAATACACTAAGCGATAAAGTAAGCTTGCATACACTTAAAAATAAAGAAAATTTTAAAGCATTTAGCTTTTTACATCGTGGGAGTGATGAAAGACAATACAATGCTCCTCTTGTTAATTTAGGTGTTGTAAACATATGTAGAAGCAAACATAGCAATTATGAAGGATATCACAATTCAAAAGATGATTTAGATTTTATCTCAGCTAAAGGCTTAATGGGTGGACTTAAAGCCATGCAAGAAATCATTTTAAATTTAGAAATCAATGAAGTTTATAAAAACACTATCATTTGCGAACCTAATCTTGGAAAAAGAGGACTTTACCATACTCTTAGCACTGCTAATAATATCCCCTTAGCATGTAATTTTTTAGCCTACTGTAATGCTAAAAATGATATCATAGATATAGCCAATATCTTAAATATGCAAGCTTATGAATTTAAAGAACTTTTGGAAAAAATAAAATTTTATGGACTAGCAAAATGAAATATTTTTTAGAACACAATGACAAAAAATACTCCGATAAGGATTTAATAGATGCTTTTTATCAACTAGGTATAAAAAGAGGCGATATTTTATGCGTACATACAGAACTTTTTAACTTTGGCATACCTTTGCTTTCTAGAAATGAATTTTTACAGACTATACTTAATTGTTTTTTTGAAGTTATAGGTCAGGAAGGCACTTTGATCATGCCTACTTTTACTTATGCCTTTTGTAAAAATGGTATTTATGATAAAATCAATTCAAAAAGTGAGGTTGGAATTTTAACAGAATACTTTCGCAAACAAGAAGGGGTTAAAAGAAGTAATGATCCTATATTTTCTTTTGCCATAAAAGGAGCTAAAGAAGATTTATTTTTAAAAGATACAAAAACTTGCTTTGGAGAAAATTGTGTATATGATACACTATATAAACAAAATGGTAAACTTATTCTTTTTGGAACTCATTTATTAGGATACACTTTTACCCATTTCATAGAAGAACTTGTAAAAGTACCTTATAGGTATTTTAAAAACTTTAGCGGCATATTAATCAATGAAGATAAAATAAAATATGAAAAAAGTATAGACTTTTATGTAAGAAATTTAAATATCAATTCCAATGTAGATATATACAAACAAATTCATCTTCTCAAACAAGATAATAATTTTCAAGTAGAAAATTTTGCTAATTCTTGTATTGTAAGTATAAATGTAAAACAATATTTCCAATCCACTTTTAAAGCTTTAAAAGAAAATCCATATTGCTTATTATAAGAGGAAAAACACCATGATAACTCACATCTATGATTTCTTAGAAAATAATGTAAACAAATATGCTAATAAAAACTTATTTGTTGAATTTAATCAAAAATCTATTACTTATGAAAACTTTCATCTTATGAGTAAAAAACTAGCAAGTAAGATCTTAAAAGACTTTCATGATAATACTATACAAATTCCTATTTTAATCATTTTACCTAAAAGCATTGATTGTTTGATTGCTTTTTTTGGAGTAGCTTTAAGTGGGAATTTTTATACCTTGCTTGATGAGAAAACTCCAAAAGAAAGAATAAAAAAAGTCATAGAAATTTTAAAGCCTAAACTTTTAATCACTGCAAAAGAATTAGAACTTAATTTAAATCTTCCTACTCTTTATACTCAAGACTTTGAAAATTTTAATATTGATGAAACATTAATTCAAAAGGCTAGAAAAAAACATATTGATACGAATTTATTATATGTACTTTTTACTAGTGGGAGTACAGGAATTCCAAAAGGAGTAAGCATAAGTCATAAAAGTGTTATTGATTATACTTTTTGGGTATGTGAAACTTTTAATTTTGATGAGAATGAAATTTTAGCTAATCAAGCACCTTTTTATTTTGATAATAGTGTTTTAGATATTTTTTCTAGTGTTAAAGCAGGAGCTACTTTACATATACTGCCTAATGCTCTTTTTGCCTTTCCTAATAAGATTATTCATTATTTAATCAAACATGAAGTAAATACTATATTTTGGGTTCCTTCTGTTTTGATATATTTTGCAAATACTAATACTTTAAAAACAGACAATATTAAACTAAAGAAAATTTTATTTTGTGGTGAAATCATGCCCAATAAACAATTAAACCTATGGAGAAAACACTTACCCCATGCTTTATTCGCCAATTTATATGGACCAACAGAAATTACTGATGTTTGCTCATACTACATAATAGATAGACAATTTAATGATGATGAACTCTTACCCATAGGTAAAGCTTGTAAGAATACAGAGCTTTTAGTCTTTGATGAAGATTATAAATTAATCAATCAAGATCAAGTAGGTATTAAAGGAGAACTTTATGTAAGAGGGACTTCTTTATCTTTAGGATATTATAATGATAAAGAAAAAAGTAAAAAAGCTTTTATACAAAATCCCTTACATGATAATTATTTAGATCTTTTATATAAAACAGGAGATATAGTAGCTTATAATGCTTTAGGTGAACTTTTATGCTATGGAAGAAAAGATAATCAAATCAAATATATGGGACATAGAATAGAACTTGGAGAAATAGAAAGTATTATTAATTCACACCCAGAAATTAAAAACAGTGCTTGTATATTTAAAGATGATATTATTTGTTTTTATGAGAGTGAAAATGAGATCAATTGTAAGGCATTTTTAAATGATAAATTACCCTCTTATATGATTCCTAAAAAGTTTATTAAAATAGATCATTTTAAATTAAATCAAAATGGAAAGATAGATAGGAAGGTGTTGGGTGGAGAAATTTAAAAATATTTATATCATAGGCGCAGGAAAAGTTGCAAAAGAATGTCAAAAAATAACACAAGATTATTTTAATCAAGAAATCATTTATTTAAATGATTTAAATGATTTAAATGATTTTTTTAAAAATATTAAAAACTGTCTTATTATCAGTGCAAATAATTTTTATATTTTTAAAAAAGAATGTATTCAAAATAATATCATTATAAATTATCACAATGCTTTATTACCCTATCATAGAGGATGTAATGCACACATTTGGAGCATATGGGACAATGACAAACAAACAGGAATTACTTGGCATTTAGTTGAAGAAAGCATAGATACAGGTGAGATTTTAATACAACAAAAAATTAAACTTAATAATAATTTTACCTCTTTAAGTCTTTTAAACAGTCAACATAAATTAGCTATTTCTTCTTTAAAAAAAGCTTTACAAAATTTACAAAATGCAAAAACAATAACTCAAAATAATAAAAAAGGGAAATATCATAAAAAATCAGAATTTCCAAATAAAGGTTTTTTGAATCTATCTTGGAATCAAGAAAAAATATATCGTTTTTTAAGAGCTATGGATTGTGGTATTTTAAGTGGAATTCCTAAACCTAAGCTAAAGCTGTTAGGTAAAGAAAAAGAAATTTTATTTTATCAAATCAATGATCTTGATTTAATTTTAAATTTAAGCGATAATACAATTTTAAAAATCACAAAGGATTAAACATGGAAAAAATAAAACAATTTTTTATCAATATCAATAGACCAGATATAGATGAAAACATGGAAAATCTTCTTAGTGAGGACATTATAGATAGCATTGATATCATGTCTTTGGTTGCTGAAATAGAAAAATTCTATCAAAAACCCTTAAAAGCCGAATTCATCCAAGCTGAAAATTTTGAAAATTTCAAAAGTATTAAAAATATGATTGAATTATCAATGAATAGGTAATATTTTACCATTTTATTGAAATTATTATTAATTACTTAATGTTTAATTTAAAATGATTTTCATCACCTTTAAAAACAAATTGAAGCTCCTCACAAGGATAAGTGATAGAATTTTCTTTCATAAGAAAAGTTTTTCCTTGTAATTTTTCAAGCATTAAAGGGAGTTCTTTTCTAAATAAAGCCCTATCTGTCATTCTCATCCCATGCTTTAAATCTTTGATAAATCTTCCATCAATTTCATCTTCACTGCTTATTAAATGCAAAGTTGCATCATAGCCTAGCTCCTTATAAGCTAGATAAAGCATTTGTTTATCTTTGGCTGTATTAAATTCATCTTTTAAACTATGATAAGATACAAAAATAATGTTTTTATTCTTCCTAGCTTGTATTGCTAAATGATGAGAATTTAATAAAGAGCGAATTTTATAGTGATCATTGGTAAAAAAATAAGGCGAATACTCATCCTTTCTCGTCCAATGGGTTTTAATAAACATTTCTACTAAAACATTATAATTATTAAAAATAAATTCAGGATGATTGATATCTCTTCCTATAATATAGGCTAAAATAGGCAAAGCAGATCCTGAATTATCAATCACCCCATCTACATACCAAGGAGCAATTTTAGCTATAAGCAAAGACAAATATCCCCCATAAGACCCTCCTCCATAAATTTTAGGTAAATTTGAAAAATGCGGAAAACGTTTTATCAAATCTTTTAAAGCATTAATATGATCAATAGCAGCCATAATACCGTAATTTTGATAATCCCCATTAGGAGGGATAAAAGTTGAACTAAATGAAACTTGATAATTTTGTGCTAATTTACCCTCAGATTTTAACTTTGTTATATGATTATTAAGAAATTCATAATATTCATATACATTATTTTCATTAAGAGCTCTAGCATCTATCTTAAAATCAAATAAAACCCTAGATAAAGAAGATAAATCTTCTTGGGTAAATGCTTTAAATGCACTGTATTTTTTTGCATTTGATTCTCTATTAAAAAAACAATGATAAAAAACATTAACCACTAATACATCAAATTTTTTAGCAAGGCATTCTCTATCAAAGTCTAAAAAAGAAATATTTCTATTAGCTCCAGCTCCTCCTACTATAAAAACTATAGCTTTGATTTCTTTTTCATCATCATAGCTTATTCGGTATTCAAGTTTAGAACTTCTTTTTATACCAAGCTCTGCATCATCACAAGAATCAATTTCAAAAATTTCATTTACGATCAAATTTAAAACCTTTTTATGTATTTTAAAGACAATTATACTTAAAAATTTAGTAAAATAAAAGACAAAAAAACAAGGCTAAAAATGAAAAATCTTTGTATAATACCAGCTCGTGATGGCTCAAAAAGAATTCCTAAAAAAAATATCATAGATTTTTTAGGCAAACCTTTAATCGCTTATAGCATAGAAAATGCTTTAAATTCAAAACTCTTTGATGAAATCATACTTTCAAGTGATAGTGAAGAAATCATAAATTTAGCCTTAAAATATGGCATCAAAGTCCCTTTTAAACGCGATAAAAATTTAAGCGATGATCATACTTCAAGCATTGCTGTAGTGCAAAATGCTATAAAAATCTTACAAGATAATAATCAATTTTATGATAATGTATGCTGCCTTTATGCTACTGCCCCGCTTTTAAACAAAGACATTTTAATACAAGCTTATGAAAAATTCATACAAAATCAAAGCAAATTTTTATTTGCTGTGAGTGAATTTGACTATCCTATACAAAGATCTTTTTATCTTGATAAAAACAATCAAATTCATATGTTTGATGAAAAATACTACCAAATCCGCTCACAAGATCTTAAAAAAGCTTATCATGATGCAGGGGCTTTTTATTTTGGAAAAAGCAAGGCTTGGTTAGAAGAAGATTTTATCTTTAAACCTCATTCTAGTGCCTTCATCTTGCCAAGAAATTTAGTATGCGATATAGATACTTTAGAAGATTTAGAATTTGCAAAAAAACTTTACAAGTTAAATCATGAAAGTTCTTTTTAGAAGCGATAGCTCAAGCAAAATAGGCTTTGGACACATAAAGCGTGATCTTGTTCTAGCTAAACAATACAAAAATGTAAGCTTTGCTTGTTTAGCATTAAAAGGATCTTTAATTAATGAAATTCCTTATCCTGTTTATAAACTTAAAAGTGCAAACATTTATAAGCTTATCCATCTTATCAAAAAAGAAAAATTTGAGCTTTTAATCATAGATCATTATGATATTAACATAGAAGATGAAAAACTAATCAAAAAAGAAACCAAGGTTCAAATTCTAAGTTTTGATGATGAAATAAAGCCTCATTATTGTGATATATTGCTTAATGTTAATGCTTATGCTAAAGCAAGTGATTATAAAGGATTAGTACCTCCTCAATGTGAAATAAGATGTGCTTATACTTTAATAAGAGATGAATTTTATCAAGAAGCTAAAAAACCTAGAGAAAAAAAATACGATTTTTTTATCTGCATGGGAGGAGCAGACACGCAAAATCTTTCTATAAAACTTGCTATTAACTTACCAAAAACAAAAAACATAAGCATAGCAACAAGCTCTTCAAATCCTAATCTTAGAAAACTTCAAGAATTTAGCACTTTAAATGATAATATTACACTTTTTATCGATCATAACAATATTGCAAAATTAATGAATCAAAGCCATAAGCTTATCATTAGCGCAAGTTCTTTAGTCAATGAAGCCTTATTTTTAAAAGCTGATTTTAAAGCCATTTGCCTTGCTAAAAATCAAGAAAAACTAGCCCTTTGGTTAAAACAAAAAGGCTATGAAATAGAATTTATCTCTGCAATTAAACTTAAAAATTTCACACAACTTAACATGAAAGAAATAAAGCTAGTTTTTAAATGGCGTAATGATAATCATATTAGCCAATTTATGAAAAACAAACACTTTAGTTTTAAAGAACATTTACATTTTATCAAAAACTTAAAAAAAGATCAAAGCAAAAAATATTTTTTAGTTTTTCAAAATAAAGAAAGTATAGGAGTGATTGATTTTATCAATATAAATGCTATTTCATGTGAATTTGGACTTTATGCTAGACCTAATTTAAAAGGCAAGGGACAAATTTTAATGGATGAAATTAAAAAATACGCCTTTGAAATTTTAAAAGTTCAAACACTTAAAGCCGAAGTCTTAAAAGACAACCACAAAGCCTTAAGATTATATCAAAAAAATCATTTTATCATAAATGATGAAAATGCAAAATCTTACTATATGATTTTACAAAACCCTAAATATAAATTACAATAATCTTAAAAAATTATCCATAAAAAAACTTCACTTAATGATTGTTTATAATAATTTTTGATATAATTTATCTCATTTATAAAAAAAAGGATTTATTTTGGATATAATAAAATCCCTATCTTCATCAAAGTTTTCTTGGAAAAATGACTTAATAAAATATGAAATTCAAAAAAAGAATATATTATTTTATTTTAAAAATAATGACAAAATCATTTTAGAAAATTTTATCAATCTAAATTATATCGATAAAGAAAAAATAAGATCTTATAGAAATCATCTTGAAATTAAAAAATACCTATATCACACACATCACATAAGCAAACTTGAACATAAATCTTTTATCAAAAATTTAAAAAGCAATACAAAAAAATATTATTTTTGCGTAAAATATAAAAAAATGATTTTAGGAAGTATTAATTTTGAAATCAAAAACAACAATACTATAGAATTTGGTTTTTATGCTAATCCTTTTTGTTTGATTTTTGGAATAGGCAGGGTATTAGAAAATATTGCTATTTATTATTGTTTTTATATTAAAAAATATGAAATTTTATATTTAGAAGCTTTTAAAGAAAATCAACAAATAATCAATTTACACAAAAAATTTGGCTTTAAAGAACTACAAAATGATAATGATAAAATCATCAAAATGGAATTAAACATTAAGGAATATGATGAAAGAAATTAATATTTTAGGCTTTGGAATTACGATAAAATAAAATTATATTAAATATCCATGAGCAAGATTGCAATTTTTATCATCCTAGAAGTTTAAAAAAGCCTTAAAAGAAAATATTTTTGGAAAAAAGAATAAAACAAGTATAAAAGATATATTATTATAAGTTTCTAAGTGCAAAACCTTCTTTGATTAACTCTTTTTTAATATCTTGTGGGGTGTATTGTGAAAAATGAAAAATATAAGCACCCGCTAAAGCATCTGCACCTAAATTTAAAGCCTTTATGGCATCACTTGGTTTACCTAAACCTCCATTAATAATCAATGGAATTTTAAGTTTATTTTTAAAAATTTCTAAAAGCTCTAAATCATAACCTCCGGCCTTACCTTCAAAATCAACCGAAGTTAAAACAAGCTCTCCACATCCTTGCTTTTGATACTCTAAAGCAAGCTCTAAAGGATTCATTTCCACCAAATCTCCCCTATCATAAACACAAAATTTATCATTTTTTCTTTTAACATCTATACAACACACTATGCATTGTGATCCAAAACGATTGGCTGCTTTAGCTATAAAACTTCGATCTTGTAAAGCTTTAGAATTGATCGCGATCTTATCTGCGCCTAAGTTTAAAATTTTTTGTATGTCTTCAAGAGTTTTTATACCCCCGCCTATAGTTAAAGGCATAAAACATTCTTTAGCTAAATCTTCTATACTTTCAAAGTCTATTTCTTGCTTTGTTGAGGCATCTATATCTAAGATAATAAGCTCATCAACATTGCGTGCATTATAAATTCTCACAGATGTTACCAAATGCCCTATAGTGCGAAAATTTTTAAATTCTATACTTTTAACAAGTTGACCATTTTTTAACAAAACACAAGGTATGATTCTTGTTTTTAGCATCTAAAGCCTTGTAAAATTTTCTAAAAGTTTTAAGCCTAAATTTTGGCTTTTTTCAGGATGAAACTGGGTAGCAAAAATATTATCTTTTTGCAAAGATGATGCAAATTTATGTCCATATTGGGTCTTTGCACTCACAAATTCATCCTTGCATCTTACATAAAAAGAATGCACAAAATAAAAATCGCTTTTATTGTCTATATCCTTATATAAAGGATCTTTTTTTAAAATATCAAGATCATTCCAGCCCATATGAGGGATTTTTAAACCCAAATCATCTTCAAATTTTACCACCTCACCCTCAATCAAACCAAGTCCTTTACAAACCCCACCTTCATAGCCTTGCTCTAAAAAAAGCTGCATACCCAAGCAAATGCCTAAAATAGGTTTTTTTTGTATTAAAACTTGTTCTTTTAAAGCTTCTATTAAATGAAATTTTTCTAAATTTAACATAGCTTCTTTAAAAGAACCCACACCAGGTAAAAGCAATTTACTTGCTTTTTTAAAATCTTCTTGATTTTGTGCTATAAAATTTTTAGCACCGATTTTATCTAAAGCTTTTATAACTGAATTTAAATTACCTGCTTTATAATCAATAATGGCTATCATTTTAAAATATACTCATCTTTTTTCACCAAAGATCCATCATAATCTCTTATAAAATTTCCTTTTTCATCGCGTTTAAAAATTTTTTTATTGGTAAAAGAATCTACGATTTTTTGAAATTCTTCTTGATTAAAACCACTGAATTTAAGGTATTTTTTAATGGCTTTATGAGGAACTCTTCCATCGTATTTATTAACTAATTTAACTCCTTGTTCACGGCTTATATAACCTAAGCGAATGTCTAAACAAGCATTATCACTAGCTCTTCCAAAACCGTATTTACAATACTTTAAATAATCATGCACATGATTAGAATAACAATCTAAATTTTCAAAATTCTCATAAGTAGTTTCAACAGGACGATCCTTAGTTGAAAAGCCATGCTCTTGAGATACTTTAAGATTGACCTTGTAATCCCATTTTAAATAATACCCCAAAAACAAACCCGTTAAACCAACTTTTTGTATTTCTTCATCACTTGGATAGGTGTAAAAATAAAGATCTTTTTCAAGTAGTCCTTGCACACCTATCATATCTGAAACCCTATTTCCTAAAAGCCCTCCAAATTCTTCAAGCCAAGTTCTATCAAGGGTATTTCTTGTTTTACTGCTTGCAGGTCCTCCATATTCTATTTGCGGGCTTTCACCCCAAATCATCAAAGGTATATCAAAATTAACCGCTGTTCTTACAACGCTTGTAAAAATTCCTAAATGATTTTGCCATTCTGTATCCCCTGTTCTTACAAAACCCTCTCTTGCTAGAATTTTATATACTTTAGGATTTCTTTTTATATGGATCAAATCTACACCTAATTTATTTAAATTCTTTAAATTCTTACGTCCTATTTTTGTAGGCACACTAGGCTCAAAACAAACGCATAAAGGATTAAGTCCTAATTCAAGCATTTTTATAGTTTGAAAGTGAGAATCCTTACCCCCGCTTACCCCAATCACACAATCATAAACAGGATGTTTTTTATGCTTTTTAACAAGTTCTAAAAATTCTTGCTCTCTTGCTTTCCAATCAATCTTTTGATTTTTTGCTTCTTGAGAACGGCAAGCATCACACACCCCTTCTTCATCAAAATGCAAATCAGGCTTAGTATCTGGCATCACGCATTTTTTACAAAATTTCACCTTCTCTTCCTTATTTATGTAAAATCATTACAATATATCGTTAAAATTGAAATTTATTTTACAAGTAATTTTAAAACAAATATAAATTATAACATAAAAAAACCGATGTAGATTTTAATAACAATATAAAATGATTATTATAAATTAATGATTTTATAATATAATTATACATAAAAATAGAAATTTAAGAATACATTATGCAAATAGGAAATTTTAATACCAACAAAAAAGTTTTCATCATCGCTGAACTTAGTGCTAATCACTCAGGCAGTCTTGACTTAGCTCTTAAAAGCATAAAAGCAGCCAAACAAGCAGGAGCAGATGCTATAAAAATCCAAACTTATACCCCAGATAGCCTAACTCTTAATAGCGACAAAGAAGATTTTATCATCAAAGGTGGACTTTGGGATAAACGTAAACTTTATGAACTTTATGATAATGCTAAAACCCCTTATGAGTGGCATTCTCAAATCTTTGAAACCGCACAAAATGAAGGAATTTTATGTTTTTCTAGTCCCTTTGCAAAAAAAGATGTAGAATTTTTAAAACGTTTTGATCCTATTGCTTATAAGATCGCTTCTTTTGAGGTTAATGATGAAGATTTCATACGCTATGTTGCCAAAGAAAATAAAACCACTTTAATTTCAACAGGCATAGCCACCCAAGAAGAACTAAGTAGAGTGTGTGAAATTTTCAAAGAAGAAAATAATCCTAATCTCATCTTTTTAAAATGCACTTCAGCCTATCCTGCAGATCTTAGCGATATGAATTTAAAAAGCATAATAAGCCTAAAAGAAAAATTTAAAGTTGAAGTAGGATTAAGTGATCATAGTTTTGGTTTTTTAGCCCCCATTATAGCAGTAAGCTTAGGAGCTAAAATCATAGAAAAACATTTTATTATCGATAAAAGCATAAAAAGTGAAGATAGGGAATTTAGCCTTGATTTTAAGGAGTTTAAAAGCATGGTAGATGCGATCAGACAAACTGAAAAAGCTTTGGGTGATGATAGACTGATCTTAGATGAAAAAAGTCTTAAAAACCGTGTTTTTGCTAGAAGTTTATATGCAAGTAAAGATATTAAAAAAGGAGAAGTTTTTAGCCAACACAATGTAAAATCTGTACGTCCTTCTTTTGGACTTCATCCTAAATTTTATCAAGAGCTTTTAGGTAAAAAAGCTACTAAAGATATAGAATTTGCCCAAGCTTTAAAAGAAAGTGATTTTAAGTGAATCAAGAGCTTTTTTTAAAAAACACTCAAGCCTTATTTGAAGTAGATCAAATTTTAGCTTATAAATTGCGTAGTTTAGAAAAAATAAACTTTAAAATACTAGAAAATGAAAATGGTATAAATTTTATAAAAGATGAACTTTTACTTTATGAAAATCCCAAACAAGAACTTTTAGAAAATTTAAACTTATTTAAAGATAAATATGATAAATATCCTGTATTATTTTTTTATGGTTTTGGCAATGGGCTTTTTTATAAAACTTTATGTAAAAATAAAAACCATAAACACATTATCGTTTTTGAAGATGAACTTGAGATCTTAGCTCTTGCTTTTCATCTTATTGATTTCACCCAAGAATTAAAACATGAAAAATTAATACTTTTTTATACACCTAGTCTTAGCACCGCTCAACTTAACACACTTTTTATGTATAAAGATATACAAAAAAGTGTTAAAATCTTTAATCTTTTTATCCATAATAATTTTTACCTTAAATTTTACTCTCCTCAAATACAAGAACTTAATCAAAAATTAATTGAAAATATTCAATTTATTGTTTTAGCTAAAGGAAATGATCCTTATGATTCTATCACAGGAATCAAACACATGTTAAATAACATCCCTAAACTTTTAAATCACGCGGTTTTTCAAGATTTTTTAAAAAACAAAAAGGGAAAAATCAAAAACGCTATCATAGTCTCAACAGGACCAAGCCTTACTAAACAACTTCCTTTATTAAAAGAATACGCTAGTAAAGCAAGTATATTTTGTGCTGATAGTGCTTATCCTATACTAGTAAAACATAATATCAAGCCTGATTATGTTTGTATGTTAGAAAGAGATGATATTGTTTCTAAATGTTTTGATAATGATTTTAAAGAATTTGATAAAGGCATTTTATTTATCCTAGCTTCAGTGGTTCATAAAGAAGTGATTGAATTTTTAGAAAGAAATGATAGAGAGTATATGCTAGTTCATCGTCCTTTACACTTTGCTGCTTCATTAAATCTTAAAGAATTTGGTTATATTGGGGTTGGTGCTAGCGTTGCAAATATGATCTATGAATTAGCTGCAGCTTTAAGACATGAAAATATTATTTTCATAGGACAAGATTTAGCTTATGCAAAAGATGGAAGTTCTCATCCAAAAGAACATATATATGGCAATCAAGGAGAAAAACTTCAAGGAGAAGTTTATACTACAGCTTATGGGGGAGAAGGTAAGGTTAGAACTCAACTTACTTGGAATTTATTTAGACAAGCTTTTGAAAAAGATATCTTTTGGGTTAAAGAAAAATTACACATTAATACTTATAATTGCACCCAAGGAGGAGCTAGGATAGAAGGAGCTATAGAAAAACCTTTTAAAGAAGTATGTGAAACATTACTTCATCAAGATTTAAGCAAACCTTTTAAACCACCTAAAGCTTTAGCAAGTCATGAAATTAAAAATAAATTATCACAAACACAAAAACTCCTTTATAAAAATGTCAAACAAAGTGAACTATTTATAAAAAAATGTCAAAACGAACTTAAAAAACTAGACTATGAGCTAAATAAATCTGAACTTAATTTCAAATCTTTAGAAAAAATCAAAAAAAATCTTTTTCAATTTTTTATTGAATTTAAAAAAATAAAACTTTTTAATGAACTTACTCAAGCTATACATTATCATAATGAGTGTGAAATTTTACGTTATGAGGTTTTAAACGATTTAGAACAAAAAGACAAAATAAAAGATTTTTTAACAAATCAAAAAAAATGGTGGTTACAAGGGCTTGGATATTTAGATACTCAAAACAAAATCATTGAAGAAAATTTAAAAAAATGGCAAATGTGACGATATATCTAAAAAAGGAATGATATGCAATTTAACCCTAGTCAAAAAAAACTTTTTGATAAAAATCTCAATGCCTTAAACAATACACTTTTAAAAAAAAGTTTAAAACAAATTCAAAAAAGCAAATTTGAACTGATTTTAGGAAAAGATAATCTAGATATCAATTTAAAAAATACAAAAGATAATACCCTTCTTTATGAAAACACTTTAAATGAACTAAACACCATGCTTAATCTTTATAATGATAAATACTTACTCTATCCTGTATTGTATTTTTATGGTTTTGGAAATGGCATTTTATTTAAAGCCTTACTTCAAAACAAAAATCACCAACATATAGTAGTTTTTGAAAAAGATATGGAAATTGTTTGGATGATGTTTCATCTTATAGATTTCTCACAAGAATTTTGCAAAAATAAACTTATACTGTGCAATATAAACTCTCTTAGCTTTGAAGACTATCATGATTTATGCTCATCTAATCCATTTTTTCAATTTGCTAGAGTTTATTTTTTAGAACTTACAAGCAATTATTATGAAAAATTTCAAAAAGATATCTTAGATCTTAACAACAAACTTGCAAAAGCATTTAAAAATGCTATTCTTAGAAATGGCAATGATTCTAAAGATATCTTACAAGGCATGGAACAATTTATTTATAATCTTCCAGTTATGTTAACTCATACACCCTATCAAAATTTACTCAAACAAAGAGCAAAGCTTAGTAAAACAGCCATCATAGTTTCTACAGGACCAAGTCTTACTAAACAACTTCCTTTGTTAAAACAATATGCCAATAAAGCAACCATTATAGCAGCTGATTCTTCATATCCTATACTGGCTAAACATGATATCAAACCTGATTATGTTTTATCTTTAGAACGTATTCTTTTAACTTCAGAATTTTTTAATAATAATTTTGGAGATTTTGATAAAGATATTTTATTTATTACAACCCATTTAACTCATCCTCAAACCATAAAAAACTTAAAAAGCAATAATAGAACTTTTATGTTAGCTTACAGAGGATCTCAATTTATACAATACTTAAATATTAAAGATTTTGGAATATTATCTGAAGGTCATAGTGTAGCTAATGTAGCTTATGGTCTTGCTGTCTTTTTACAACATAGAAACATTATTTTTATAGGTCAAGATTTAGCTTATGCAAAAACAGGACTATCTCATTCACAAGATTATCAAAATCTTGATAAACACCAAGGACATTATGAAAGAGATTTTGGACATTTTAGAATACTTGCTTATGGAGGAAAAGGGTACGTAGAAAGCTCTTTTTACTGGACTTTATTTAAATACTATTTAGAAAAAAGAATTCATAAAACAAACCATCTTAAACTTTGTTCTACTTATAATTGTACCCAAGGAGGGGCTAGGATAGAAGGAGCTATAGAAAAACCTTTTAAAGAAGTATGTGAAACATTACTTACAAAAGAATTAAAAAAAACCTTTATAAAAGTCCAATCATTAAGCAAAGATAAGCAAAATGAATTTTTATTAAAATGTTATTTTAAAATCTATAAAAGCATTGCTCATTGTAAATCTTTTAAAGAAAAAATTCTAAACTCTTATCATCATTTTCAAGAAACTTTTTCTAAGCTTAATCTCACATCTAATTTACAAGAAGCTAAGGAAATATTAAATTATCTTATACAAGAAATAGATAAAATCAAATTAGAACTTGAAGATGAAAAAAAGATGCTAGATTTATATGAAATTTTAACCCCTCTTTTAATGCAATTTGAACTTAATCTAGCAAGAATCTATGTCTTACATGCAAAAACATCAAAAGAAGCTTATGATAAATCTTTTTTATGGGTAAAAGAACATATTGAATTTTTTCAAATGATTTATACACACATCAAAGCTCAAGAAAAAGCTCTTATAGATAATATCTGCCCTCTTGAAGATGAGCTTAAAAAAAGAAAGTTAGAAAAATGGAAAAGGAGAATAAAAAATGCAAAATGAAATTTTTAAAAAAAATCTAAAAGCCATGAGTAATAAAGAATATGATGGAATCAAAGAAAAATTAAATAAGATAAAAGAACTTAGAGAGTTTTATTATACTTTCGGAGAAGATAAGCTTGACATTAACATTGTTAAAAAAAGAAATTTAAAAACCATATATAAAAATCCTTTAAGCGAACTAGAAGAAAAAATAGAATTCTTAAAAGATTATGTTAGATACCCAGCTTTATTTTTTTATGGACTAGGTAATGGAATTTTATATCAATTTTTACTTCAAAATAAAAATCACAAAAGAATAGTTGTCTTTGAAAAAGAAATAGAAATCATATTTATAAGTTTAAATTTACTAGATTTTAGCGAAGCGCTACGCAAAGGAAGATTTATCTTAATCTATACTCCTGAAATGACATATACAAAAGCAGATACGATTTTTTCTTTAAGCTCAATCAACAGATTTTTTAAAACTTATGCTTTACATACACATTGCAATTTTTACAAAAACTACGAAGAAGATATGTTAAAAATAAATACCTTAAACTCTAAAGCTATGAAAAATATAAGTCTAAGAAGAGGAAATGATCCAAAAGATGCTATGCAAGGCATAGAACAATTTGTTCAAAACTTGCCAAAAATGATCAATCATCCAAGCTATCAAACCTTACTTAAAAAAAGAAAAAATACCAAAGATGAAAATTTTGCCATAATAGTATCAACGGGTCCAAGCCTTGAAAAACAACTAGCCACTTTAAAACAGTATACAAACAAAGCAAC
This sequence comes from Campylobacter hepaticus, assembly GCF_001687475.2. Lineage (NCBI taxonomy): Bacteria > Pseudomonadati > Campylobacterota > Epsilonproteobacteria > Campylobacterales > Campylobacteraceae > Campylobacter > Campylobacter hepaticus. Next base: position 92,336 of record NZ_CP031611.1, on the reverse strand, counting down.
GATATTTTGTGCTGATAGTGCTTATCCTATACTAGCAAAACATAATATCAAGCCTGATTATGTTTGTATGCTAGAAAGAGATCATTTTACAGCAGAATGTTTTAACAACGACTTTAAAGAATTTGATAAAGATATCACATTTATTTGCACCTCACTTACACATAAAAATACTATTTCTTATCTTGAAAAAAACAAAAGATCATACATCTTAGTTACTAGACCTCTACCTTTTGCAAGTTCTATAAATTTAAATGAATTTGGCTATATGGGAGGAGGAATGAGTGTAGCTCATATGAACTATGAATTAGCCATCAATCTAAACTTTAAAAATATTATTTTAATAGGTCAAGATCTAGCCTATAGTAAAGATGGTCTTTCCCATTCTAAAGGATTTTTGCACGAAAAATTTCATGATGGGCACTATCAAAGAGACTTTGATAAATACACTACTATAGCCTATGGTGGAAAAGGCATAGTTCAAAGCTCTGAAGTTTGGACCTTATTTAGAGAAATATTTGAAAACTTTATCACTTCAAATAATAAAAATGGCATAAAAACTTATAATTGCACCCAAGGAGGAGCTAGAATAGAAGGAGCTATAGAAAAACCTTTTAAAGAAACATGTGAAAATTTAGCTAAAAAAGCAAAGAAAAAACCTAATGTAAAAATTACAAAATTAGCTAAAAAACAAAGAATTGAACTTATGCTACAAAGCTATAATATACTTAAAAAACAAATCATTTTAAGCGAAAGTTTTATCAAAACATGTAAAAAAATCAAAAATCAACTCAAAAATTTAAAAAGAGGAAAACAAAAACTAAGTTTAGATGATATCAATAAAAATTTAGATAAATTAAAAACCAAACTAGAACTTAAACGTTATGCATTTTTACATGAAATTTTAGGACCCACTTTATACCATGAAGAAAATATTTTAGCTAGTTTATATGTAAAAAATATTAACAATGAAAGCGAAAAACAAAATAAACTTTTTGCCTGGCTTTATGCACATGAATCTTTGGTTGAAAGCATTTTTGAACTCATAAGCATTCAAAATCAAAAAATAAAAATAGCCATCATGCCCTTACAAGATGAACTAGAAAAAAGAAAATTAATCTAAAAAGCATTAAAGCTTTTTAGAAAATATTATTGTAAAAGTTTTAACACATTTTGTTGTACAGCATTTGCCTGAGCCATAGCATAAGATCCACTTTGGGCTAGGATATTATGTTTTGAAAAATTTGCACTCTCACTTGCAAAGTCTACATCTCTGATTTGAGATTCAGCTGATTTAACATTGACTTGAGTTACTGTGATATTATTTATAGTAACTTGAAGTTGATTTTGCACTGAACCTATATCAGCTCTAATTTGATCAAGATTTGTTATAGCAGTTTGTGCTATATCCATAACAGCCATAGCTCCTTTTAAAGTAGTAACACCTGCAGTTTCTTTTACAACACCTGCTTTATTGTCTGTTGAAATTTTTAAAGTAGCAAATTGAGAGTTACCTGATCCCCCAGAAAAACCACTACCTTGAGAAACATTAAATACTTCAGTGGCAGTAGATATTGATGAATAAAATACAGCTCCAGACTCTAAAGCTTTTGACATATCTTTACCACTACCTTCAGAAAAGCCTGAACCAGCAGAAAAACCACTACCTTCAGAACTCATATACGAAGAAAGTGAAGAGTAGCCTATCATAATTTGTTTTCCTCCACCTCTAAAAGCATTAAATCCCATAGCATCCGCAACATTAGCATCAATTTGACCTTTTGATTCTCGTAAAGATACTGAAGATTGAGAAATAATATCAGTTGCCCCCATACCTATAGCTGAAAGAGTAGTTCCACTTATACTAATGTCCCTACCATCATTTTTTACTAAAGACAATCTTCCATAATTTTCCTTATGCAAAATACCAGCTCCAGCGCCAATACTTCCATCGATCTTAATACCTCTACCATCTCTTGAAGTAAGAACCAATTTTCCATTTTCATCTCTGGAAGCTTCTACTCCTGTGGTATCTTTAACTGAGTTAATAGCTGAGACTAGTTGACCATTGCTATCACCTTCTTTGTAATTAATTTGCCCTATAGTCACTCCGTTAATAGAAAAATTTTGAGACGTAGCCCCTTCTTTAACCGCATAAGCTCCTATAGTCCTTACATCATAAGTAGCTCTTACTCCTGTTTTATCAGCATTTCTATTAATCTCTTCAGCTAAAGCTCCAAGTCCTGTTCCAACAGAAGTTGAAATGATGACACTATCAAATTTAAAATCATCTACACCATTATAATTTTTAATCACAAGTCCTACTACTCCTGAAGTAGTACTTTGTGAACCTGTTTCAAATCTTGTCACACCTATTTTAGAAGACTGGGTTGCCCCTATGGTAGCTTTTATGGTTTGATTTGAACTTGAACCAACTTGAAATTCTTGATTGATAAAACCACCACTTAATAATTGCTTACCATTAAATGCTGTAGTATTAGCGATATTATCAAGTTGTTCCATAAGACGGTTAATATCTGCTTGAAGCATGGTTCTTGTTTTTAAACTTTGACCATCTTGAGCTGCTTGAGTTGCTTTAGTTTTAATAGTATCTAAAATTTTAAGCTGTTCATCCATAGCCTTATCTGCAGTTTGTAGTATACCTAAAGCATCATTACCATTAGATATAGCTTGACCTAAAGTAGAAGCTTGAGAACGCAAAGAATCTGCTATAGCCATACCAGAAGCATCGTCTGCTGCTGAGTTGATTCTAAGACCTGAACTTAGTCTGCTTAAAGACTTATCAAGCTCTATAGCATTCACACTTGAATTTGCATGCGCATTTAATGCACCTATATTTGTATTTATCCTAAATCCCATTTTAAATCCTTTTAAAATATATTAAAAGGATAAAAGCAAGAAGTGTTCCAACTTTAACAAGCCTAGTTATACTAGGCTTAAATATTATTGCAATAATCTTAACACATTTTGTTGACTAGCATTTGCCTGAGCCATAGCATAAGATCCACTTTGGGCTAGGATATTTGCCTTAGAGTAGTTCGCACTCTCACTTGCAAAGTCTACATCTCTGATTTGAGATTCAGCTGATTTAACATTGACTTGAGTTACTGTGATATTGTTTATAGTAACTTGAAGTTGATTTTGCACTGAACCTATATCAGCTCTAATTTGATCAAGATTTGTTATAGCAGTTTGTGCTATATCCATAACAGCCATAGCTCCTTTTAAAGTAGTAACACCTGCAGTTTCTTTTGTAGCTCCAGCTGCATTACCAATTGACGTTTTTAAACGTGCAAATTGAGAATTATTTGACCCCTCAGAAAAACCTGAACCCGCAGAAATGGTATAAACAGCAGAACCAGATGATAAAGCAGAAATAACAACAACACCTTTCTCTAAAGTAGTAGACATTGCTGAAAAACCTGAACCTTGAGAAAAACCTGAACCATCGCTAGACATATAAGCAGTTATTGAGCTATAACCAACGATGATCTGTTTTCCCCCTCCATTAAAAGAATTAAATCCCATAGCATCCGCAACATTAGCATCAATTTGACCTTTTGATTCTCTTAAAGATACCGAAGTTTGAGAAATCATATCACTATTCCCCATACCTATAGCTGAAAGACCTGACCCGCTTATATTAATATCTCTACCATCATTTTTCACTAAAGACAAACGACCATAATTTTCCTTTTGTCTATTTAATATACCAGAACTAACACCAATATCTCCTTCTATTTTAATACCTCTACCATCTCTTGAAGTAAGAACCAATCTACCGTTTTCATCCCTTGAAGCTTCTACTCCTGTAGTATCTTTAACTGAGTTAATAGCTGAGACTAAAGCACCATTTTCATCTCCATTTTTATATTCAACCTTACCTATAGTTACTCCATTGATACCAAAAGTATCAGATGTTTTTCCTTCTTTTATAGCATAAGCTCCTACAGTTCTTACATCATAAGTAGCCCTTACTCCTGTTTTATCGGCATTTTTATTAATCTCTTCAGCCAAAGCTCCAAGACCTGTTCCAACAGAAGTTGAAATGATGACACTATCAAATTTAAAATCATCTACACCATTGTAATTTTTAATCACAAGATCCACTTTATCTGAAGTAAAACTTTGAGAACCTGTTTCAAATCTTGTTACACCTATTTTAGAAGACTGGGTTGCCCCTATGGTAGCTTTTATGGTTTGATTTGAACTTGAACCAACTTGAAATTCTTGATTGATAAAACCACCACTTAATAATTGCTTGCCATTAAACTCAGTAGTATTTGCGATATTATCAAGTTGCTCCATAAGACGGTTAATATCTGCTTGAAGCATGGTTCTTGTTTTTAAACTTTGACCATCTTGAGCTGCTTGAGTTGCTTTAGTTTTAATAGTATCTAAAATTTTAAGCTGTTCATCCATAGCCTTATCTGCAGTTTGTAGTATACCTAAAGCATCATTACCATTAGATATAGCTTGACCTAAAGTAGAAGCTTGAGAACGCAAAGAATCTGCTATAGCCATACCAGAAGCATCGTCTGCTGCTGAGTTGATTCTAAGACCTGAACTTAGTCTTTCAAGAGACTTATCTAAATTTTTAGCATTAAGATCAGAATTAGCTTTAGCATTAAGTGCTGCGACATTAGTATTGATACGAAATCCCATTTTAAATCCTTTTAAATAAATTCAAACTCATCCATGAGCTTGTTAAATGTTATATCGTATTTTTAAAAAAATATTTTATAGTTTTATACAAAAAAACTACATTTCAATAAAGATTGATATTTTTGTTCTAATTTTTCTATAAAATAGATTAGCCATTCATAATAAGCTTTAATATAAAGTAAAATAAATTGTTCACTATTTAAAATACATCCTTGTTTGAAAACTAAACTTAACTTAAATCCTCTTTCGTAAAAAATAGTTTTTAAAACTCCATCTTGTATAAAATCATCTTTATCTAAAATAAAATTAAAATGTTGTATGTTTTGATAAACTTTCTCTAAAAATTCCAAAGGTAAAATAAAATCTTTGGCTAATATATTTTCCAAGATCCCTTTTAAAGCCAAAGCATCATCTAAAAATCTTTTAGCAATTGCTTGATCTTTTTGTACTTTTTCTTTAAATTTAATAAGGAATTTATTACTTCTATTTTTTGTAAGAACTTTTGGAATTTCAAATTTTGGTTTTTCTTTAGTAAGTAAATTTTGACAACACTCTTTAAAAGACAGCTCTTGAGTAAAAGCTATTTTTGCTCCACCTTCTGTAGCATTATAAAATTTTGCTTTTGTGGCATTACAAGCAAAAAGATATTCTAATTTAACACGATAATCATTCCAAGCTAAATGTGTTAAAACTTCTCCCTTACCTCCATAAGCTAAAACTTTTAAAGTAGGTATATTTAAAGTATTATCAATACTTTCTCCCAAAATAAAACCTTTTGAATGCGAGTTCCCTTTATCATCAAAAGCTAAATCTTGTCCTATCATGATGATATTTTTAAATCCTAAAGCTAAAGCCAAAGTATAAGAAAAATGACTCACATGAGTACCTGTATCTACATAGCCAAATTCATGAAAATTAAAACGTTTGTAAATAGGGTCTTCTCTTAAAACAACACTTTTATTTTCTAACAAACTCACCAAACTAGGATGCGTAGCACATGAAAGAATTTTTAAAGAATTTATATTTTCTCTATTTTGAAAAAATTTTAATGGTAAATCTTCAAAATCAATATTTAAAATATAATCTGGCACAATCTCTTCTTTTTGAAGCATACTTAAAGCTCCATCAGCACAAAAAATTACTGCTTTATTTTGATAAGTTTTAAGTAAAGGAAGCTGTTTAAACAAAGAAGGTCCTGCAGAAACTACAATAGCATTCTCAAATTGATTTTTTCTTTCACTTAAAATTCTTTGAAAAGGAATACTTTCAAGCATATTAGGAATATTTTGCAAAAAATGAGAATAACAGTTTAAATAAATATTTGAATTAACTCCTAAATTTCTTATTACAATTTTAATATTTTCCTCACAAAGTGCATTAGCTTTATACCAAAAGCTATTTTGAAATTCCTTATAATATAAATTATTAATAAACATTTCATATAAATCCAAATATTCAAACATATCCTTCATATCAAAAAGTATAAGTAATTGTATGTTCACCTTTTCCTCGTTGATATCCACAAGATAAATCTTCCCGCTACAAAGCTCCTCGCTTAAATCCACCGCACCCAAAGCTAAAACAAAAAGCTCTATTTCACTTTCAAATACAAAAAGATGTTTATAAGAAGAAGATAAATTTTTTATAAGTAAGGCATTGCCTATACCATAAATACATGCAAAAGGATATCTTAAAGTTTTTTCCAAAATGGCTTGATGAAAATAATTAATTTCTTCATCCATATTTTGATACATAAAAACATTATTTTCTTTATCATAAATATTAAAATTTTCATCCATACTAAAACGAGAACAAGTTTGAGTTTGTATAAAATTTAAAAGTTTATTACCCAAGGGTTCATTAACCCCGCTTAATAAAGCTTGGATATTTTTTTCCAAAACAGTCATACTTTTCCTTATAAAGTATCAATTTTCAATGATATTTTATCATTCTCTTCGCTAAATTGATAAATCAAATTTTCACAAGGATAAGCAACTTTTTTCTCTTTATACTCTATTTTCGTTTTTTGTTTAATTTTTTCTAACATTAAAGGTAGCTCTTTTTTGATCAAAAGCTTAACAGGAATTCCCATACCATGATTTAAATTTTTTATAAATTTTCCATCAATTTGCGATTCTTTGGTAAAAGCATGCAATTTTGCATCAAAGCCAAGCTTCTTAAGTTCTTTATAAAAAACACTTTTTTCTTCTAAAGAAACGTATTCATCATACAAAGAATGATAACTTGTAAAACAAGTGTTTAAGTATTTAGCTTGTTCTATAAGATGATCTTGTTCTAAAATATTGCGTATCTTTCTTCTTGCTGGAGAAAAAAAGTAAGGCGATGAAGCATTACTCGTCCAAAAAGTTTTACTTGAACAATGAGTCTTAATATGATTGAAAAAATCAAAAGTTGCAAACTCGCTATATTGCATAAAATCAATCTCCTTGCCAAACCCAACAACCCTCCATAAAAACTTCACAGCACTAGAATTATCCACAACCCCATCAACAAACCAAGGAGCAATCTTTGCTGCTAAATGCACCAAATAACCTCCATGAGAACCACCTATCATAATCACTGGAATATTTCCTTGTTTTGTATCAAAAGGAGCATGCTTTTTAAGATAAAGTGCAACATTTAAAAGATCTTGAGCTTGCATAATGCCAAAATTTTGATATTCGTTCTTCTTTGGTTGCAAACTTACATGCAAATTTAAAAAATAATTCAAAGCAAATTCACCTTTTTGCTTGCCTTCAATTATTTTATTATTAATAAAACGAAAAATATCACTCATTTGCTCATAACTTTGAATTTTATCAACACTATAAGGAAGTTTTATATCTATAGCCTCACAACTTGTTTTTAAAATAAGCTTATCTATATCATCTAAATAAAAGCTAGATCCTGTTTGAGGACGATTACCTATACAGTGATAATTCACCCCAACAAAAGCTACACTAAAACTCTTAAGCAAATGCTCCACAACAAATTTAAAATAAACATCATCGCAATCAGCCCCAACCCCTTGAACCACAAACACCAAAGCTTCTGGAGTTTTCTCATCATCAAAACAAAGTTTAAACTCCAGTTTTGATTCTCTTTTTATACCAAGTTCAACATCATCACAAGAATCAATTTCATAAGTATCATTTACTATCATTAAGCTCCCCTATTAAAAGATAAGTTTTTCTAGCCAAATTTTTAAAATTTTCACTCTTACTTAAAGCCACACAAATTCTACTACTTGAAGTGCTAGTAAAATCAATATCATCAAAATTCTCCCTAGTACCACCAGCTTTATTAATAATAGCATTTTTACTCTCTTCATTGCTTGAAATTCCCATCAAAACAAAATCAGCCCTATCAATAAAAACAAGTTTTAAACACTGCCTATCATCACCCACACCAAAACCAACTTCTTTAACCCCATTTAAATGCCTAAGATCAACATTTTCAACTTCATCAACATTGCTCATCATACTCATAGAAGCCAAAGTATCATTTTTTAAAGCATAAATACTTATATCATTGATCAAAGTTTTAAGATTATTTAACGATCTACTCAGTTCAGCTTCATTTTTACTAGAACTAAATTTAGGTAAAGCAAAAGCAAGCAAAATCCCCAAAATCACCACCACAAAAACAAGTTCAAGTATAGTAAAAGCTTTTTTCATCATTTATATCCTTGAAAAATTTTTACTTTTAGGACTTAAAATTTCTTCTTCTATGCTTACAAATTCCTTTTTTTCATAAGCATCCACAGCCGCCCTTGCTATCATTAAAGCATTATCACTACAGTATTGCAAAGGAGCCAATCTCAAAAAAGTACCATATTTATCACACAAATTTTGCAAACGCCCACGCAAATTCAAATTCGCACTCGCCCCACCCACAACACCAAAATGTTTAAATTTATAAAGACTAAAAATCTTTTCTAATTTATCCATGATATGATCACAAGCTGCATTTTCAAAACCATAAGCAATTTCTGCTTTGATATCTTCATCCAGATTTTCATGTTTTAAAATTTCTAAACGCACTGCATTTTTCAAACCTGAAAAGCTATAAGCAAGCTCTTTAGAATGCTTTAAAGGGGTATTAAAACAGATATTTTTAAGCTTAGCATTTTTAGCCAAATTCTCTATAACAAGCCCACCAGGATAGCCTAGATTCATCATCTTTGCTACCTTATCAAAACTCTCTCCAAAACTATCATCATGAGTGCTTGCTAAAAGCTCCAAACTCCCATCATCTTTAAGATAAAGCACCATAGTATGCCCCCCACTTACAAGCAAAATACCCATATCTAAAACAATTTGTTCTTCTAAAAAAAGACTATAAATATGTCCTTTAAGATGATTTATAGCGATTAAAGGCAAATTTAAAGCACTTGCTAAAGTTTTTGCCATAGAAATCCCACTTAGCAAAGCCACACTAAGTCCAGGCTCATTAGTCACCCCTATGGCACAAAGCTTATCAAAGTACCTTTGGCATTGTTGGAGTATTTTTGGTAAAGCCTCACTATGCAATCTTGCAGCAAGTTCAGGAACCACACCCCCATAAACACCATGTTGCAATTCTTGAGAAATTTTTTTATCAAAGCAACACTTTAAACTATCCTTATCAATGATAGCTATAGAACTATCATCACAAGAACTTTCTATAGCTAATATAAGATTTTTCATTCAAATTCCACCAAAACAGTGCCTAAAAATTTATCTTTTGATTTTGCTATTTTTAAAGTATTTAAGTCCAAAGCCTTAGCATTTTTAATCAACTTGCTATTTGTATTAACCTCTAAAAGCTGCTGCAAATTCGTCCCTCTTAACTCATAAAATTCCACACGATAAATCTTTCCTGCCTTATCCAAAGAATACCTTGTTTGCATATCTTTTTTATAAACTAACATACCACTTTCATCTTTACCATACTCAAAACCTATGATATTAACACGTACATGCCCCATCTTTGGAACAAGAAATTTCTCTTTTACCTTAACCTTAGACCCAAAAGGAACAACAAACTCACGCCCATCTGCTTGAAAAGCCACCTCATTAAAAGCATCACTAAATTCTAAATACTCAGGATATAACCTAGTTTGAAAACGATTACCATACTGGATAAAAAAAGAATTTCCCTCAGCTATAACAGCAGTAAGTTCATTGCTTGTACTATAGTTTAGTTCTTTATTGATAGGAAAAGGCGCGTAATTAATCACTTTTCTTGGATTTTTCAAAGAAAGCAAAACCTTGCCATTAAAAAGCTTTACCTCAAGTTCACGGTTAATAGCCTTATCAACCCCTTGTGGAGTCAAGTCAAAATTCCTTTGAAATTCAATTCCTGCGGTTTTTAAATAATTCTCAATAGCCAAAAGATGATAATAAGCCCTTAAATTAACAGGTAAATTTTTACTTGCCTCATTAGCAAAAGCAGCCTTATCATGAGAAATAACAAAATAAGTCAAAGCCTTAAGCATTTCAGTATCACCCAGTTCTCGCGTTTTAGTATTTTTAAGATGATAAGTATGTTTAGGATCTGCAAGCAAAGAATTCACACTATTAACCGTTTGCGTAGCAATATTTTCAAGATCATGATACTTACTAGCATTAATCTCACTCGTATCAATAACACTAGAATTCCCCCAACGCTTTGGATTTCTTAAAGCATCTATATAAATAGGCTTATAAAAACCCCATCCATCATGAAGATTGATCACCATGCTTACTTCAGGAAGCAAGATGAGTTTTTTAATACGCTCTACAGTTTTATAATCAGGATCCTTAGGGCTAATGCTAGCAAATTTACGATTTAAATCCCCATGATTTCCCCTAGAGCGTTTTATAATACTATCAAAAGCCAAATTAGGCGCAACTATAATTTTACCTTTAGTAATATTATAATCACTCAACAACAAACTCGCTGCATGAAATCCCCCTGGTTCATCACCTTGTATGCCTCCAAAAATCAAAACCGTATTATTATCATCTAAACTTTTTCCATTCTCTCCCACACTAAAGTCTAGATCTAAAGCAAACAAGCTTATGATACAAAATAAAATGGCTAAAAAAAATTTCATTTTAACTCCTTAAATACTCTCTTGTTTTAAAATCATACTCAAAAACCTCTTCTATGCATGAAATTTTAGGCACTCCAAAATGATCCAATGCCCTAAAAACACCCCAAGCAATGTCTAAAAAACTGCCCTTATTCTCTAAAAAATTCTCCACTCCTATTTCATTAGCCGCATTGATAATCACTCCCAAATCAGGATTTTGCAAAAGATCATTTTTAAGTTTAAAAATAGGATATTTTTTCACACTGATCTTATGAAATTTCAAAGCTGGCATTTGAGTAAAATCTACAGCCTTTAAAATAGCCATATCAGATTTTTCAAACATAGCCTCTGAAATAGCTAGTCTCATATCCGCCCTTGAAAAATACGCCGTACTAGCACCATTTTTAAACTCGCACATAGCATGCACCAAAGACCTAGGTTCTATTAAAGCATCTATGTGTTTAAAACCATATAAATGATAAGCCTCAATAATCTCAAAAAGCTTATTTGACATAGTTGCACTATCTATAGTGATTTTTCTCCCCATATTCCAATTAGGATGTTTTAAAGCATCTTTAACACTTACATAATTTAAATCTTTAATCTTTTTTTTATAAAACGCCCCACCACTTGCAGTGATATAAAGTTTTGCTAAATTACTCTTGCCCTCAAGCAAAAATTTCAAAGCCGCATGTTCACTATCTATAGGTAAAAACCTCGCCCCTTTTAAAAACTTTCCTGCTACTACAAGGCTTTCTTTATTAGCCAAAGCTATACTTTTGCCAAGTTCTTTAGCCTTTAAAGTACTCTTAAGCCCTGCAAAACCCACTATAGCATTGAGTAAAAACTCATCCTCGCATTCCTCTAAAATCCGTTCTAAGCCCTCTTGAGAGCTAAAAACCTTATCATGCTTAACCAAATGCTTACTCTTTGGATCTTTAATAGCCACAAATTCAGGTTTAAACTGTGCAATTTGCTCATTTAAAAGCTCGATATTATCCCCACAAGCTAAAGCACTAACACGGATATTTTTCAAAGCAGCAAGTTTAAGCGCATTTATCCCTATACTACCCGTACTTCCAAAAAGTATCATAAAAGAGCAACCATAGCAAAAGAAGCAATAATCACAGCATCAATCCTATCAAGCACACCACCATGCCCTGGGATAAGATCCCCACTATCTTTTAAACCCGCCTCTCTTTTAAAATAACTCTCAAGTAAATCCCCAATAACAGCAAAAACACCCACACAAAAAGAACAAAGCAAACAAAACCAAAAACTATAAACAAAAACCCCTATTAAAGTCCCTATGATACTCGCGCAAACAAGCCCTCCTATGACTCCTTCTAAAGTCTTATTAGGGCTTGTTAAAGAAAAGGAAGTCTTGCCTATTGATTTACCTATAAAATACGCCCCACTATCACAAGCTACTACTATCATAATCAACCAAAAAAGAGCAAACATTCCCCCATCTAAATACACTTGCCAAAGTGCCAAAATAGGCAAACTAGGATAAAGATAAATCAAAGCAGGTTTTAAAGAAAGTTTTTTATAAGCTAAATACCCCAAAACCAAAAGCAGCGCTAAAACCCCAAACATCAAAGCCTTATCCCATAAACTTCCTAAGATAAAAGCTATAGCCAAAGGGACAATGCAAACTTTTTCTAAATAAAAAATCTTTTTTGCCTCATTAAAAGCCAAATAAAGCAAAATAGCAAAAACTATACAATTAATAAAAAATTGATCAATTAAAGCTAAAAGTATAATCGCTGCTATCATTACCAATGCTGAAACCATTCTATTTATATTAAACATCCCGCTTCCTTTATATACTAAGATCTAAACGACGCTTGCTTGAATTTTCTTCAAACTCAGTTTCTTCCATATTTTCTTCCTTAGTATTTTCTTCTTCAAAAACCTCTTCTTGCTCACGTTTTTTCTTTTTTTCTTCTTGCTCGGCTTTTTCTTTGATCTCTTCTCTAACTTCATGAGCTTCATTCACTTTTTCAAGCTTATTTAAAGTCTTTTCCTTTTCATTAAATTCAGCCATATTTAACGTAGCTGCAAAACCCTCTTTAGCAAGCTCATTACTAGCTTGTGTAGCAGGATAAGCCATATTTTGATTAATAAAATTCATATTTCCTATAGGACTAACTGGCATTTTAATCCTTTACAACCTTAATGCTTTTAAAATTTGTATAATTTACAAACGCCTTTTGCTCAATCTTAACAAAATTTTTTAAAGTATAATCGACCCAGTACGCACCTTTCTTTAATTTAGAAAAGCTTACACAAAGTTTTGCAGCAAATTCTAACACATCAAGGCTAATTTTTTGCTTGTTTGATACGATTAAAGTATGCGCACTTGGAATATTTCTCACATGAAACCACAAATCATCTTTTTTTGCATTTTTAAGCAAAAATTCATTGCCCTTTTCATTTTTACCTACGCAAATTTTAAACTCATTAAAATAAAAACTAGCTATATGATCTTCTTGCTTACTTTCTTGATTTTTCTTATTATTTTTTTTAGGCAATAAAACTTCAAGCTCCATTTCATCTTGAGCTTGCATCAGCAATGCTTTTAAATTCAAAGCAAATTCCAATTTCTCTTTTAAATTTTCTCTTTGTAAATTTAAATTCCTAGCCTTTTGTTCAAGCTTTTTAGCCTTTTTATAAAACAAATTAGCACTATGTTTAGGGCTATATTCAAGCTTAAACTCAAGTTTTTTCCCTTCAAAATCATCAAGCACAAATTCTCTTTCATACTCTTTTAAAAAACTCAAATGTGCAAATAACACATCAGCCTTCTTTCTGTAATCTAAAGCCTGTAAAAATAAAACATCCTCTTCTTCTAAAGTATCAAAAATTCCTTGCAAATTTTCTATTTTCTTATCAATTTGCATAAGTTTTAAATTTTTCATTTGCTTAATTTTACTAGCATGAAGACTTAAAAATTTTTCATTAAAATAAGCTTGAAAATCTTTGATTTTTTCAAAATTATCATCCATTTTATAAGCTTTTAAGGCTTTTAGAACCACATTAGGTTTAACCACACGATAACTTTTCTCAATATGCCTTAAAGCCTCTATAATCAAATCTTGCTTATCCGTAAGAATAACATTAGTATTTTTTCCCGTAAATTCAAAATAAATCTTACTTTCATAACTTTTATAAGCCTTATTAGCCTTAACATCAAAACACAAAATACGATTATTTTCCAAAACCTTAACATCTTGTATAAAAACATTACTAAAATATTTTTTTAGCATAAAATCAAAAGGAGCATTATAATTTTTCGTATTTAATTTAGCAGTATAAATCCCACTCATACCACGGCTTAAATCAAAAATAAATTTTTCTCCTGCAAAACTCAGTTTTAAAACATTATCATGAATACGTTTAATAAAATCAATCTTTTTAAACCCTAAAAAAAAGTCTTGCAATTGTAAAAGTTCTGTATATTTCATAAATAAAATTATAAAATATTTTCACGAATTTGCGATACAATTAAAACAAAAAAAGGAATTTTATGCAACTTCATCATATAAATTGTGTAATTTTATGCGGTGGAAAATCAAGTCGCATGGGTCAAGATAAAAGCAAACTTTTACTAAAAAACCAAAATTTAACCCAATTCCAAGTAGAAAAATTTTCTAAAATTTTTAAAAATGTCTATCTTAGCGCCAAAGAAGATAAGTTTGAAAATACCTTTAAAATAATCCAAGATTCTTCACAATTCTCACTTTATTCACCCATACTAGCACTTTATTCTATATTGTCTTATTTTAATAACGAATATATCTTCATCATCAGTGTTGACACCCCTAAACTTAGTCAAAACGAACTCATCAAAATGGCTACTTTTTTAGATCAAAACTATCAAATCATCATAGCCAAAACCCCTTTATACAAACATCCTTTGTGTGGATTTTATCACACTACTTTAGCACAAACATGCAAAAAGCTACTAGAACAAAACCAACAAAAACTAGGATTTTTACTTGCCCAAGCCAGGACTAAATTAGTAGAATTTGATAATGAAAATGCTTTTTTAAATTTAAATTTTTATGAAGAATACGAAAAATTTAAAAACGAACTAAGCTAAAAAACTTATATAAACCAACTTAACCCTTAAAAAACCATATTTAAATAACTCAAAGCTTACAATTTAATATTTATTTAAAGCTATATTATTTATAATTAGCATTATATATTTTATCTTACTTTTATATTAATCAATAAGATAAATCATTTAAATATTTATAATCTTTATATTTTGCAAAGGATAATATTTTATGAAAAAATTATATTTAAAGTCTAGTGTATACAACACGGGGGGGGGTAATGGCTTCTTCCAAAAAACTTATTTTATCTTTAGCTACTATTTCTTGTTTAAGCTCTTTAGCCTTAGCTCAAATTAGTGGACCACCTTACGCTATACCTTATACTCAAGGAAATAATTACTACTATACTCTTTTAGGATATTATCCAGGAACTCAAATTGAAGTAAATGGTAATGGAAGTACCAATAGCATCTTTTTAGGTAGATATGCTTATGTTAAAAATGGTGATGGATCAAAAACAATTTATGCTTATGTGGATAATTCTGATAAAATCAATATACCTTATATAATTAATAAAGGAATCATAGCTGGTTCTTTAAACATAGAAAACAAAAATCAAACTCAAA
The DNA here is from genome assembly GCF_001687475.2 of Campylobacter hepaticus. Classification (NCBI taxonomy): domain Bacteria; kingdom Pseudomonadati; phylum Campylobacterota; class Epsilonproteobacteria; order Campylobacterales; family Campylobacteraceae; genus Campylobacter; species Campylobacter hepaticus. The sequence continues at coordinate 76,902 of NZ_CP031611.1, read as the reverse complement.
AAGATGCATCCATAAATGTTAACACCATAGACAATCAAGGCTTTCTTAAAAATGCCTACATAGGAATTTGGGGAGATAAACAAGCAAACATAACAATAAACTCTTTTTCAAACTCAGGCATTGTCTATAACTCACAAGATCAAGCAATATATCTTGAAAAAAATGTACAAATCACTGATTTTACCAATACCGGGCTCATCGCAGGAACAACAAATAAACGCATATTTGGCAGTCAAAATGTAAGCAGTATCCAAATAGGAAAAGATCAAGAATCATTACAGCGTTCCTCTACCACCACTACCATAAAAAACTTTAAAAACCAAGGTCTAATAGGAAATAGCAACCAAGACGCCAATGCCATTGGCTTTAATAGTGCAAACCTCACTACCTTCATCAACACCCAATTAATCCTAAGTCAAGGAAAAGCCATACATCTTGAAAGTACCCACATTACAAACTTTATCAATAGAGGCTTTATAGGAGCTTATGGACCTTATACTTTTGGCAATACCTCAAATTCATCAGGTATTACCATTTTACGCAGCACCATTGATAATTTTATCAATACAGGTATTATCTCAGGAGTAATAGGTGTAAATCTATCAGGAGATATTTCAACCTTTATCAATACAGGTTTTATAAGATCAACCGATAGCACTAGTGAACAACGTGCAGCCATAAATTTATTTAACACAGATAGTAAAGCACCAAATATTGATTATCTTATCAACGCAGGTACTCTTGACTCACAATCTCAAGGCATACTCATAACAGCAGGAAGCACTATAAACAATCTTTTTAATACAGGAACCATAAAAGCACAAAAAGATGGTATCACTTTTATTTCAGAAAACCATACTCAAAATGATATAAAAATAGGTAAAATCATCCTAACAAAAGATAGCAGCATAGATGCCACACAAAACGCTATCAATGTAAATTTAGTACAAAGTAGTAGGAATTCTCACAACAAAAACCTCTCTATAGACTCCATAAACATCCAAGAAGGTGCCAAGGTTTCTGGGCAAGAAGTAGGTATAAAAATAGAAAAAAGCAATGGCTCTGGTTCTAGATCTGTAGGTCAAATCATAGTAGCTGGAGAAGTCTCAGGTAAGGAAGGTGGTATAGTCAACGAAGGCACCATAAAAGCTAGTGATAACACAGCCATCATAGTAAAAGAAAGTGGAAGCATCACTTCAAGTAATGGTAAATCGGCTATAGTAAATAAAGGAAGCATAGAAGGTGATATTAAAATCCAAGGTACTCTAAGTTCTATTGAAAACTCTTCTACCATAAAAGGAAACATTACAAACAATGGTTCTAATAATTTAGAAATAAAAAATCAAAACAGCGCCAAAATAGAAGGAAATTTATTTAATACCGGAAAAGGTAAATTAACTATAGAAAACCAAAACAATGGTAGTAGTACTGCTACTATAAGTGGAAATATAGCCAACACAGGAGATGGTAGTTTAATGCTTAATAACTCCTCCACTTTAACAGGAAATATATACAATTATGGAAGTGGTAAATTAACTATAGAAAACCAAACTAATACTCAAAATGGCAATACTTCCATCTCAGGTTATGTTGCAAACATAGGAATGGGTCAATTAGAACTCATGAATAATGCAAGCATTAGTGGAAGTGCTTATAATATAGGAGGAGGTAGTTTAATGCTTAATAACTCCTCCACTTTAAAAAGTGTATACAATTATGGAAGTGGCGATTTAAAAATAGAAAATAAAAATAGTGCTACTATTAATTCTATCATGAATCAAGGAAGTGGTAATGTAATACTTGATAATAGTGCTACTATAACTCAAGGCATCACAAATCAAGGAACAGGTAATTTAATGATAACTAACCAAAGTGGTGCTAGCATTGAAAATATTAGCAATGAAAGCTCAGGCGATGTAATGCTTAACAACACTGGTTCTATAACAAAAGGTATAACAAACTCTGGTAATGGTAATCTAAACCTAACCAACCAAGAAAATGCCACCATAAGTGGAGGTATAACAAACTCTGGCTCAGGCACCCTAATGCTTAATAACTTTGGCTCTATAGGAACAAATACTGATGGCTATAACATAAGCAATGAAGGAAGTGGTAGTGTTAATATCACTTCTTGGACTATACGTACAGGAAGTAATAATAAACTCCAAACCCTTACAGTAGGAGGAAAAAGTGCTAATTCTGTTATGGTTGGAAACCTTATAGTTGATCAAGGTAATCTTAATATGGATGAACTTAATGATATTAAAAATCTTGTTAAGGGAGTAAGTTTAAATAATATAAAAAAAATAAAAACTAATGGTGGTGGAGAAATGATATTAAACTATGATGCTTTAAGTGGAAAAATCTCTACAGACTTTAATCTTAATGCTTCTATTATAGGAGCAAGCTTTAGATCTTTAAATGCTTCTAGCATTAAAAGAAATGCTTTTGTAGATGGCTTAATGAATAATATGAATTTAAGTTTAACTTTTAATCCTAATCATTTTAATCTTAATACTAATCTTACTTTTAATGAAGATAATTTATATGCTAGTATTAATGATTATATACAAAGTGATATACAAACTTATACTCATGATAATATTAAAGAACATGCCTTAGTTATACTACCTTATTTTTCTTCTCAAAGTGTAGAACTTTCTTTAAATGAAAAAAGTAAAGGACATATTAAAGGTAATATACTTGCTTATTCTACCTTAAAAGAAAGTGGAACTTATAGTTTTTATGCAGGTTATGAAGATACTAAGATGAACTCTTATTATTTTGATGTAAAAAACCGTACTTATTATACAGGTATAAAATATTTTAATACCTTATTTTATACAGACAATAATCAAGAAGTCTATATTAAAGCTCAAGCTAAAGCAGCTTTTATTAAAAATGAGTTCTTAAAGAAAATAGCCAATAATGAAGCTAGTGCTAATCCTAATGCTTATACTTATGGAGGAGGTATAGATTTAGGAATGAATTTTATCTTAGGATCTCATATGCTTACTCCTCAAATAGGTTTAGGTTATGAAGGATCTTATATGCAAGCTTATAGTATAAAAGATATTAAAGGTAGGGCTAGTGTACAAAAAGGAGAAAGAATATATAAAAATATCAATAATCTTTTTTCTACTAAGGCTAGCTTTGCTTATTTTAAAGACTGGTTACCTTATTTAAAGACTTCTATAGAATTAGGAGCTAAACTTTATATGAATACTACTATACATACTAAAGCACGCTTTGGTACTATTAAAGTAGAAGATGAAATAAACTTAGCAAGAATACAAAGATTTGCAAATGCTTCTTTAATACTGCCTTTAAATCAAAGCTTTATTATGAGTATGAATTATAATGCTCAAAATAGTAAAGATGCTACTACTCATACTGCTTATGCTCAATTTAGTTATTTGTGGTAGGGTGTTTTTGGAGGGAAATATTATTTAAGATTTTTAATTCATTTTGTTATAATTTTATTTAATATTTTTAAAAGCCAAAACAAGCTTTTGATACACTTGATCAATATAAGTTGAACAAACTCTTGTTTCTCCTATAGTTGTGATAAAATTAGTATCTCCCGCCCAACGCGGGACTAAATGATAATGGCAATGCAAAGCTATCCCAGCTCCAGCATCTTTGCTTAAATTCATACCTATATTTACACCACTTGCATGAATATATTCTTTTAAAATTTTAACCCCTAAACGCACAAAATGGCTCATCTCTTGCCAAACTTCAGCGTTTAAATTTTCTATATGTTCTTCATGCAAATAAGGAATAACCATAAAATGTCCTGCCGAATAAGGATAACGATTCATCACCCCAAAACAGTGTTTTGCTCTAAAAATCACACCTAGTTCTTCATCACTTTTGATTTTATTCGCACAATCACAAAAAGGGCAAGATTTTTTTTCTTTTTCAAAGTATTCATTTCGCCAAGGTGCATATAGATACTGCATTTTTTTCCTTTAAAATAAAGCTTTTAAGGCTTCACATTCATCTTTTTTACGCATTAAATATTCGCCCATTAAAAAAGCATCCACACCTAAATTTTGCAAATGATTTAAAAATTCTTTATTTTCTAAACCGCTTTCTGCAATAATAATCTTTGCATTAGGAATTTGAGGAATAAGTTTTTCGCATAAAGTCATATCCATAGAAAAATCTTCTAAATTGCGATGATTAATCCCTATAATACTAGCTCCTGCAAAAATAGCCTTACTTAAATCCTCTTTATCATGAATTTCTACTAAAACCTCAAGCCCTAAATGCCTAGCAAAATCAAGAAGTTTTTTAAGCTCCTTCATGCTTAAAATTTTAGCAATAAGCAAGATAAAATCAGCCCCATATACTAAAGCTTCTAAAATTTGATATTCATCAAAAATAAAATCTTTTCTTAATAAAGGGATACAAGTATAACGCCTTATAAGACTTAAATATTCCAAATTTCCATGAAAAAAATGTTCTTCAGTTAAAACAGAAATAGCCGAAGCTCCAGCTTTTTGGTAATTTAAAGCTATACTTAAAGGATTAAAATCTTGTCTTATAACTCCCTTGCTAGGACTTGCCTTTTTCACTTCTGCAATAATTTTTATTTCCTTTTCTACTCGTTTTAAGCTCTTAATCACATCTTTTGGAAAAAAAGGATTAGCAGATAAAGAACGCCCTAGCATATCATAAGGAAGTTGAATTTTGCGTTTTTTTAAATCTTCTTTTGTCTTTTCAAGAATTTTATCTAATATCATGGTTTTATGCATGCCTTTATAGCTTTGATATGAATCTTACCTTCTTCAGAATTGGCCAATTCTTTATCCTTTAAAAGTCTTTGCAAAATCACACTTGCTTGCTTGCAATCTCCTAATTTATAATATCCCCAAGCCAAAGAATCCAAATAATACAAATTGTTAGGATCTTTTTTTAAAGCAAGTTTTACCAATTCTACACCTTTTTTCACATCCAAATCATAATCAATAAGCAAATACCCATAATAATTCAAATACAAAGCATCACTTTCTTTTTCAATACCTTTTTCAAATTTTTGCTTTACTGAATGAATAAGTTCTGTAGTGATTTTTTTAGTTGCACTAGCATTTTCAAATTCAAAAATTGCCGCTCTTAATAAATATTCTTTATTTTGTGTTTTATTATAAAGCTCTAAGCTGATTTTTTTAGCATCATCAAAACGCTTTAAACTCTGATATAAAGCAAGTTTAATATCATCATCTAAGTCATATTCTAAGGCAATATTTAAAGCTTCTTTCATTTTACCTTGTGAATTTAAAAGTTCAATCAAAGCTAAAAGAAAAGATTTATTTTTACTAAGTTGATAAAGATCTTTATAAAGCTCTTTTAAAGGTTCTAAATTCTTTTCATCAAAATAAATTTTAGCCAACAATACACAAGTTTTAAGGGTACAACCATTAATATTTCTTGAAAATTCTAAAACATTTTTAATATTTAAACTATCATTTAAAATAGCATAAACTCCTATTAATTTAAATAAAATTTCCTCATTTGGAATTTGATTATAAGCAGATCGATAATATTTTGCAGCATTTTTTAAATCATTTTTTCTCACTAAAATATCGCCATAAATTTCCAAATTTCTAGGATCATTATCTTTTTTTTCTAAAAGTTCTTTCATAAGTTTTTGAGCATTAAAAAGATTGTTAGAATTTAAAGCATAAAGGGCGCTAAGACGCTTAAGATTATCATTTTCATTCCAATAAAGCTTAGCTAAATTATTTAACTCTTCTTGCTTATCAAGATTGTTTGCTAAACTTAATAAAAAAGCATTTTGTAAAAAAATACTATTATGATAATCTTGATATAATGCTAAAAATTCATCCCTAGCATTTTTATATTCTTTGTAGTATTCATAAGTATACGCTTTCATAACCCTTAAATCAAAATCATTACTTTTATATTTTTTATAATCAGGATAAACAATATTAATTTTTGAACTTCCACAAGCACTCAACAAAAAGATCATTAAGATAAATAACAAATTCCTATACATTCTTTTTCTAATTCCTTTTGATGTGTTTTAAAATATTCCCAAAATGGAAAAGTTCGACATTGCTTTGGACGAAAATCGTAAATACTACAATTTCTTTTTTGAGTATCAAAGAAAATACAAGCAAAACCGTCTTCAAACTCAACTTCTTTAAAACTCATCTTAAAACCTACTTTTCTTAAATACTTACGAGCAAATTCCTCGCTTGATAAATTAAAATGCTTTCTTAATGTCTCTAACTCTTCTTTACTTGCAAAAATATTTCCACTTTCTCCAATGCAACATTTACCACCACATTTTTCACAAGCACTTTGATCAAAAGCATAAGAGAAATTTTTATTAAATATCATAACTTTCTAACCTAAATCTTAAGTGAATATCTTGCATTTGTTTACTTAAATTTTCATTTTCATATACAAAAAAAGGGGGTAAAATCTCACAAGCAGACCTTGTCCCTTTTTTTAGTTCCATTAAAACAAGTCTTGCTTTTTTATTTTTATGCGTATAAACAAAACGCATTTTTGTTATTTTCATTTTTATATTTTTTAATGCAAAACAAATTTTATCCAAAGCTGATGCTTCATAACAAAAATACAAAGTACCTTTAGGTTTTAAAATAGAATTAGCCTTATTTAAAAAAGAATCTAAAGGTAAAAATTCTGAAAATTTACTCATATTTTTATGTTGATTTTGACTTTGAGAAATATCTTTTCTATAAAAAGGCGGATTACAAACTATAAAATCAAATTTTTTTGCACTTTGAAACTGTCTAAAATCATCATGGAAAACATCAGCTTGTATTTGATTGATTTTTAAATTTTTATCCATTAATTTCACATTTTCTTCTTGGATATCAATAAAAGACACATTTAAATTAAATACTGTTTTTTTAAGTAAAATACCTATGATACCACAGCCTGCTCCCACATCAAGTACATCATTTTTAACACCTTGATCTAAAGCAAAATCACATAAAAGCAAAGAATCACTATTATAACGATAACCTTTAGATGATTGAAACAATGTAATTAAATCTGACATTTGATTAATGAGTTGGAATTTTAATACGTTTTTGTTGTGGAAGGATATTTTCTTCCTTGGTAATATTATTATCTTCTTGATGATTTAAAAAATTTTGTGCAAGCAAAAAAGAAAAAATAAAACTTAACAAAACAAGTATTTTTATCATAATATCCTTAAATCCTTTAAAAAACTATCAAAATAAAGTATAAATGTTAAAATGTCTATTTTATAATATTTAAATGAACAAACAATTAGCATGTTTTTTAGGTCAATAGCAAAGGCAAAAAATATCTGCAAGTATGATAAATTAAAAATAAGTATAAATGGTGTCCACGGAGAGATTTGAACTCACGACCTCAAAATTAGGAATTTTGCGCTCTATCCTGCTGAGCTACGAGGACAAAAAAGCGGGAAATTCCCGCTAAAATTTAACCATTTCTCTTTTTGATGATTTCTTCGGCAACATTTTTAGGAACTTCATTATAATGATCAAATTCCATAGAATAAGTCGCACGACCTTGAGTTTGACTTCTAAGATCAGTTGAATAACCAAACATTTCAGCCAAAGGACAAAAAGCTGTGATGATCTTATTACCCCCTCTTTCATCCATGCTATTAACTTGACCACGACGTTTATTAAGATCGCCAATAACATCACCCATATAATCTTCAGGAGTTTCAACTTCAACTTTCATCATAGGTTCTAAAATCACTGCACCTGCTTTTCTTGCACCCTCTTTAAAACCCATAGAAGCAGCAAGTTTAAAAGCCATCTCAGATGAATCTACCTCATGATAACTTCCATCATAAACAGTTACTTTAACATCTTCTACAGGATAACCAGCTAAAACACCATTTTGCAATGCTTCTTGAATTCCTTTATCTACTGCAGGAATATATTCTTTTGGAATAACCCCGCCTTTAATATCATTAACAAATTCATATCCACTACCTGGATCAAGTGGTTCTAAACGTAAAAAGACATGACCGTATTGACCACGACCACCTGATTGTTTTGCGTATTTATATTCTTGTTCAACTGTTTTTCTAATAGTTTCACGATAAGCTACTTGTGGTTGCCCTACTTCAGCTTCTACTTTAAATTCACGCAACATACGATCAACAATAATCTCAAGATGCAACTCACCCATACCTGAAATAATAGTTTGACCACTTTCTTCATCCGTAGATACTCTAAAACTCGGATCTTCTTGTGCTAATTTATTTAAAGCAATAGACATTTTTTCTTGATCTGCTTTAGTTTTTGGTTCAACCGCAACAGAAATAACTGGATCTGGAAAATCCATTCTTTCAAGTATTACTTTATCTTTTTCACTTGCTAAAGTATCTCCTGTTAAAGTATCTTTAAGTCCTACAACAGCACCAATTTCGCCCGCATAAAGTACTTTAATCTCTTCTCTTTTATTAGAATGCATTTTTAAAAGACGGCCTATTCTTTCTTTCTTATCTTTAGTAGAATTATAAGCATAAGAACCACTTTCTAAGCATCCACGATAAACACGCACGAAAGTAAGTTGTCCTACAAATGGATCAGTCATGATTTTAAATGCAAGTCCTGCAAACTCACCATCATCTGTTGATTTTACAGAAACCTCGCTACCATCTTCATATTCGCCTTTGATATTAGCTACTTCATCTGGAGCAGGTAAATAAGCTACAACAGCATCAAGCAAAGGTTGAACACCTTTGTTTTTAAAAGCAGTACCACAAAGCATAGGAACTATAGAAAGATTTAAACATCCTGCTTTAATACCTGCTTTAATTTCTTCAAGGCTTAATTCTTCTCCACCTAAATATTTCTCCATTAATTCATCTGAAGTTTCAGAAATAGATTCTATCATTTTAACACGATATTCTTGTGCTTTATCTTTAAGCTCATCTGGAATTTCTTTTTCAACATAATCAGTTGGTTTAGTATCATCTTCCCAAACTAAAGCTTTCATAGTTATAAGATCAATAACACCTTTAAAATTATCTTCAGCACCTATTGGAATTTGAAGTGGAACAGGATTAGCTTTTAAACGATTACGAATTTGTTCTTCTACATTATAAAAATTCGCACCAATTCTATCCATTTTATTAACAAATACTATTCTTGGTACACCATATTTATTTGCTTGTCTCCATACAGTCTCGCTTTGAGGTTGAACCCCACCCACTGAACAAAATACTGCTACAGCACCATCAAGAACACGCATAGATCTTTCAACTTCTATAGTAAAATCAACGTGACCTGGAGTATCTATAAGATTGATTTGATGTTCCTTCCAAAAACATGTTGTAGCTGCAGAAGTGATAGTAATTCCACGTTCTTTTTCTTGTTCCATCCAGTCCATTGTTGCAGCACCATCATGCACTTCACCAATTTTATGGCTCATACCAGTAAAGAAAAGAATTCTCTCACTTGTAGTAGTTTTACCCGCATCAATATGTGCAGCAATACCGATATTTCTAACTTTTTTTAAAGGAGTACTTCTAGACATATTTTCTCCTTTTTACCAGCGATAATGAGCAAATGCTTTATTTGCTTCTGCCATTTTATAAGTATCTTCTTTTTTCTTAAAAGAAGCACCTTTACTATTAGCAGCATCTAAAAGCTCAGCTGCAAGTTTATCTATCATAGTTCTTTCACTTCTTTTTCTTGCAAAAGAAATAATCCAACGTATTGCTAAAGCTTGTTGTCTAGCAGGACGCACTTCAACTGGAACTTGATAAGTTGCTCCGCCAACACGACGTGATTTAACTTCTAAAAGGGGTTTAATATTTTCAATAGCATCATTAAAAATATCAATACCTTTTTTATTGCCACCTTTTTTATCAATAGCTTCTAAAGCACCATACATAATAGTTGTAGCTGTACTTTTTTTACCATCGTACATTAAAGAATTGATGAATTTTGTGATTACTTTATTACCATAAATCGGATCAGGCAAGACTTCTCTTACCGGAGCTTTTCTTCTTCTCATTATTTTTCCTTCAAATTTTAAATTTTACTCAAACAAAATCAAATCTAACGGATTTGCCTGTATAAAGATTATTTTGCAGCACCTGCTTTAGGACGTTTAGCACCGTATTTAGAACGAGAAACTGTTCTTTTTGCAACACCTGCTGTATCAAGGGCACCACGCACTATGTGATATTTAACCCCTGGTAAGTCTTTTACCCTACCACCGCGTACTAAAACTATGCTATGTTCTTGTAGATTGTGACCTTCACCACCTATATAACTGATGACTTCAAAACCACTAGTAAGCCTTACTTTGGCAACTTTTCTTAATGCTGAGTTTGGTTTTTTAGGTGTTGTAGTATAAACCCTAGTGCAAACTCCCCTTCTTTGTGGACAATTTTTAAGCGCTGGAGATTTAGATTTTTCTAAAACTTTTTTGCGCTCTTTTCTAACCAATTGATTTATGGTTGGCACAATTATTCCTTTCTTTAAAAATGTAATAAAAATTTGCATTTTAGTTAAATTTTGCTTAGATTTTAGTTAAATAAAAATTTAAATGAAGAGAAATAGCCCAAAAAGGGCTATAAGATTATTTTTTTTCTTTTAGTTTAAAATTACGCTCACTACAAAGCCCAGTTCCAACAGGAATAGTTCTACCTAAAATAACATTTTCTTTTAAGTCTTCTAAGTAATCAAATTTACCTGCTATGCTTGCCTCAGTAAGCACTTTAGTAGTTTCTTGGAAAGAAGCTGCAGAAATAACACTATCACTTCCAATAGCCGCCCTTGTTACCCCTAAAAGCACAGGCTCAGCAATTGCTGGTTCTCCACCCATTCTAATGATTCTTTCATTTTCTTCACGGAATTTACGTCTTGAAACTAAATCACCTTCTATAAATTTAGTATGTCCACTATCTACAACTTTAACTTGTCTTAACATTTGCGAAACAATAACTTCTATGTGTTTATCTGAAATCACAACGCCTTGACCACGATAAACTTGTTGAATTTCTGAAATCAAATAATAATGCAAAGCTTTTTCACCTAAAATTTTAAGCACATCATGACTTGAAACAACACCATCTGTAAGTTTTTCTCCTGCGTGAATAAACTCACCATCTCTTACTTGAATATGTTTTGATTTATCAATCAAATATTCAGCACTTGTACCATCTTCTGCTTGAATAACAATTCTTTCTTTAGAACGCAAAGGCTTATCAAAGCGCACTACACCATCAATTTCTGCAATCACAGCAGCATTCTTTGGTTTTCTTGCCTCAAAAAGTTCAGATACTCGTGGAAGACCTCCTGTGATATCTTTTGATTTTGCTGCAGCTTTTGGAGTTTTTGCTAAAATATCTGCTTGAGCAATTTTATCACCATCATGTACGAAAATAACTGTTTTTGGTTCTAATTGATAGCGTACTGCTTTATCATCTTTTCCTGCGATAACCAAAGTCGGTCTTACACCACTTGGTAAATATTCGCTAATTACTAAAGAACGTTTTCCTGTAGCCTCATCAATTTGCTCATCAGCGCTATAACCTGCTTCAATATCTTCAAAACTTACCACACCATCAATTTCTGCAATAATAGTGTTATTATAAGCATCCCATTCTGCAATAACTTTCTTTTCTTTTTTTGGTGCACTTGCAATAATAGTATTTACATCATCAATCTGTTCACTATCATTAAATTCTATTTTAGATTCTCTTGGGATATAGTGTCTTTTTGCTTCTCTATTATTTTCATCGGCAATAACAACAAAGAAACCTTTTTCTTTAACAATATCACCTTTTTTAACATCTTTAACCCTATCTAAACCATCCCCATTAAGGATATAAAATTTAAGAGTCCCTTTTGCTCCTGCTTTGATATTTTGTACCACAGGCTCACCATCTTCTACTAAAATTTCACTTGCAAAAGGAATACGATTTGGAACATTCCAACCTTCTTTAATCACTTCCACAATACTTTCATTTTCATCAACTTGCATACCACTTTGATAAGGTAAATAAAGTTTTCCATCCACACTACCACTAACACCTGCTAATTCATTTGGTTTAGCAAGATCATACTTTCTAAGTATATATTTTATTTCTTGTTTTTTATCTTTAATAGAAACTATTACATCTTCATGAATATTTTCTATATTAATAATACCTTTAAATGGAGCCTTAATTTTTGGTTCTACAAGTAAAACTGCTGCATTTCTACGATTTGCTACAATATTTTTACCTTCTTTATTTTTATAAGTTTTAAAATTATAAAATCTAATAAAACCTTCTTTTTGAGCACTTACTTGTCTATCTTGTAAATCCGTACTTGCTGTTCCCCCACTATGGAAAGTTCTAAGCGTAAGTTGAGTTCCTGGTTCACCAATAGATTGCGCAGAAATAATCCCTACAGCTTCACCTGGCTTAACTAATTTACCTTCACCAAGATTAATACCGTAACATTTTGCACAAATTCCTTTTTTAGCCTTACAAGTAATAGGAGTACGAATATTAACACTTTTAATCCCACTCTCACCAAGAATTTTAGCCTTTTCTTCATCCATTAAAGTACCTTCTGCAAAAAGCACAGAATTAGTAATAGGATCAATAACATCTTCAGCTAATACTCTACCTAAAATCCTCTCTTCTAGAGTTTCAATAATAGAACTATCAGCTGTAATTTCATTGATTTGTACACCCTCATGTGTCCCGCAATCTTCAATAGTAATTTTAACATTTTGTGCCACATCAATAAGCTTTCTTGTAAGATAACCCGCATTAGCCGTTTTTAAAGCAGTATCTGCAAGACCTTTTCTAGCACCATGGGTTGAAATAAAATATTCAAGAACATTTAATCCTTCACGGAAATTTGAAATAATAGGTGTTTCAATAATAGAACCATCAGGCTTAGTCATAAGTCCTCTCATTGCAGCAAGCTGAGAAATTTGAGCTGCACTACCCCTAGCACCTGAATCTGCCATCATATAAATAGAATTAAATCCTTCTTTATCTTTTTCTACAAGCTTCATCATTTCTTTAGAAAGTATATTATTTGTACTTTTCCAAATATCAATAATTTTATTATATCTCTCACCTGAAGTAATCAAGCCAAGATTATAAGAATTTTGTATATCTCTTACTTGTTTTTTAGCTTCATTAATAGCTTTTTGTTTATCATCAGGAACAATAATATCAGCAATAGATATAGAAACACCTGCTTTAGTCGCATATTCAAAACCTAAATTTTTAAGTCTATCTAAAAAACTAGCTGTAATTTCTAAACCACCTTGCTTATAAACGTAATCTACAAGTGCGGCAATATCTTTTTTCTTTAAAACTTTATTCCAGCTATTTTCAGGTACAAAATCTGGTAAAATAGATTTTACAATAAGCCTTCCTGCTGTAGTCGTAATCTTTCTACCATCAACCATAGTTTGTATACTCGCATGAATATCTAAACACTTACTTTCAAGCGCCATCATTACTTCATCAATACCTGTACAAATTTTATGCGAACCTTTTGCTCCAGCTTTTTCTAATGAAAGATAATAAATTCCTAAAACCATATCTTGAGAAGGTACAGTTACAGATTTACCACTTGCAGGTAAAAGAATGTTCATTGATGAAAGCATAAGTATTTTACATTCTGCAATAGCTTCTTGAGAAAGTGGTACGTGCACAGCCATTTGATCCCCATCAAAGTCTGCATTAAAAGCTGTACAAACTAAAGGATGTAATTGAATAGCTTTACCCTCAACTAAAACCGGATGAAATGCTTGAATAGAAAGCTTATGCAAAGTTGGAGCACGGTTTAACATTACAGGATGTCCTTTTACCACTTCTTCTAAACATTCCCAAACCTCATTGGTTTTATTTTCTATCATTTTTTTAGCTTGTTTAACAGTAGTTGCATAGCCTTTTTCTTCAAGTTTAGCTAATAAATGCGGTTTAAAAAGCTCTAATGCCATTTTTTTAGGCAAACCACACTGATCCATTTTAAGTTTTGGTCCCACAACAATAACACTACGTCCTGAAAAATCCACTCTTTTACCAAGCAAATTCTGTCTAAAACGACCTTGCTTACCTTTAATAATTTCACTTAAAGATTTTAATGGACGCTTATTTGCACCCTTAACAGCATTAGCACGACGACCATTATCAAAAAGTGCATCAACTGCTTCTTGAAGCATTCTTTTTTCATTTCTTATAATAATTTCAGGTGCATCAAGCTCCATGAGTTTTTTAAGACGCGAATTTCTATTAATCACACGACGATATAAATCATTAACATCAGAAACAGCGAATTTACCTCCATCTAAAGCCACTAAAGGACGTAAATCTGGCGGTAAGACAGGTAAATTAGTAATCATCATCCATTCAGGACGATTAGGAACAACTTCATCACTTTGAGTGTTGGCATTAAGATTTGAATTTAAAAAATTTTCTACAACTTTTAAACGCTTAACAATGGTTTTTTTCTTCGCTTCTGAATTTGTAGCTGCCATTTCTTCTTTAAGTTGATTTAAAAGTGCTACAAGATCTAAACTAGCAAGTAAATCTCTAACAACTTCACCACCCATTCTTGCTTTAAATCCACTATTTTCATAACGTTGCATTAAATTTTGATATTGCTCTTCATTTAAAACATCACAATATTCGACTTTTTTAGTGCTTTCATTATCATAAAATGCATCACCTGGATTTTCAACAATATAAGCCTCATAATAAAGTACACGTTCAAGATCTTTCATTTTAACACCCAAAAGCGTACCTATACGACTTGGCAAAGAATTAACATACCAAATATGCGCTACTGGAGTTACAAGCTCAATGTGTCCCATTCTAGAACGACGAACTTTTGAATTTGCTACTTCAACGCCACATTTTTCGCATTTTACACCTTTAAAGCGCATTTTTTTATACTTACCACAAAGACATTCATAATCCCTAATAGGACCAAAAATCTTTGCACAAAAAAGCCCATCTCTTTCCGGTTTTAAAGTTCTATAATTAATTGTTTCTGGTTTTTTTACTTCCCCATAAGACCATGATTTGATTTTTTCAGGACTTGCAAGTCTTAATTGAAATGCTTCAAAATCTCTAGGTCTTGCATCTTCTTTAATTTCTATTACTTTAAATTTACTCATTATCTTCATCCTTATCAAAAATCTCAACATCTAAAGCAAGAGATTTAAGCTCATTGGTTAGTACAAAAAATGTCTCAGGAATTCCTGTTGCTGGAACATTTTCACCCTTTGTTAATGCTTTATAAGCACTAAATCTACCCTCTACATCATCTGATTTAATCGTTAACATCTCTCTTAAAGTATGAGCTGCTCCATAAGCTTCAAGTGCCCAAACTTCCATTTCTCCAAATCTTTGTCCTCCAAAAAGTGCTTTACCACCTACTGGTTGTTGTGTGACTAAACTATATGGTCCTGTACTTCTTGCATGAACTTTTTCATCTACTAAGTGATGGAGTTTTAATATATACATACAACCTACATGCACACGCTCTGCAATCTTTTCTCCTGTACGTCCATCATAAAGTTCAGTTTTGCCATCCATATCTATTTTAGCCATCTCAAAAAGCTTAGTAAATTCTTCTATATTAACACCTTCAAATACAGGACTTGCAAATTTAACACCCTTGCTCCAATCTCTAGCATAATTTAAAAGTTCTTCATCGCTTAAACTTTTAATAAATTCTTTTTCACTTGAAAGTCTTGGAAGTGAACAAATTTCAAGCATTTTTGCTCTTAATTCTTTAATAAAATCTTTTTGTTTCCTATCAAAAATTTCTTGAATTTGATCTCCTAATCTCAAACCAATAAGTCCTAAATGGCTCTCTAAAATTTGACCTATATTCATACGACTTGGAACACCTAAAGGATTTAAAGCAATATCCACACTCTTACCATTTGGCAAATAAGGCATATCCACCTCAGGCACTATAGTAGAAACAATACCTTTATTTCCATGACGTCCAGCCATTTTATCACCAACTTTAAGTTTTCTTTTTGTGGCTATATAAACCTTAACAAGTTTAATCACTCCACTTGGCAAGATATCATCTTTTTCTAAAATTTCAAGTTTTTCATCATGTTCTGCTTTTAATTTTTTCTTCTCATTTTGAAAATGATTTTTTAAATCATCATATTCTTTTTGAATTTCTTTAGAATAAGCTTTAATCAAAGTTGTCAAAGTAAAACGATTAATCTTTTCAAGTTCGCCAATATCGGCTGTTTGTCCTTTTTTATAATTTTTATCACCGATTTTTTGATCACTATTTAAAGGTGCTTTAGAAAGTAAAGCACACACACGAAGCATCTCTTCTCTGTCCATCATTAAAAGTCTATCATGGTGTTCTTTTTCTAAAGCCATTTTCTCTTTATTGTAAGATTTTATTGCACGATCATCTTTTTCATAACCCTTCTTAGTAAAGATTTTTACATCTACCACAACACCTTCTAAGGATGCTGTTGCATAAAGAGATTTGTTAACAACATGACCTGCTTTTTCACCAAAAATTGCTCTTAAAAGTCTTTCTTCTGGAGTTGGCTTAACTTCACCTTTTGGTGAAACTTTTCCTACTAAAATCATCCCTGGTTTAATATGAGTTCCAATTTTTGCAATTCCACTTTCATCTAAATGTGCTATATCTTCTTCTTTGACATTAGGAATATCTTTAGTAATTTCTTCTATACCATCTTTTAATTCCCTAGCTTCAATTTCCTTCTCATAAATATGTACACTAGTAAAGGTATCATCTCGGATGATTCTTTCACTAACAACTATTGCATCCTCATAATTATAACCATTCCAAGGCATAAAAGCAATCAAAGCATTCTTACCTATAGCAAGCTCACCTTCATCCATAGAAGATCCATCTGCAATAATTTGTCCTGCTTTTACCACATCACCTTTTTTTACAATAGGGTGTTGAATATAATTTGTATTTTGATTTGTTCTTAAATTTTTTTCCATAGTGTAATGATCAATAAATGGACCCTTATCATCTTCACCTAAAATAAAAATACTTTTATTATCCACCTTTTCAACCACTCCACCACGTTTTGCCTTTACTGCTTCCCAAGCATCACGCGCAATAATTCTTTCCATACCTGTCCCAACTATAGGAGCAGAAGCACTAAGAAGCGGTACAGCTTGACGCTGCATATTTGATCCCATTAAAGCCCTATTAGCATCATCGTGTTCTAAAAAAGGAATTAAAGAAGCTGCAACCCCAACAACCATACCAGAACAAAGATCGATTAATTGTACTTCTTCACGTCTTGCAAGTATAGTTTCGCCATCTTGTCTTGCTTCAACAAATTCTTCTACTATATAGCCTTTAGCATCGATTTTAGTTGAAGCTGGAGCGATAAATAAACCCTCTTCTTGTGTTGCGGTAAGATACACAACTTCATTTGTAACTTTACCATTTTCAACCTTTCTATAAGGAGCTTCTACAAAACCTAATTCATTCACCTTTGCATAAGTTGAAAGTGTATTAATCAAACCAATATTTTGTCCCTCTGGAGTTTCAACTGGACAAATTCTACCATAATGTGTTGCATGAACATCACGCACTTCAAAACCAGCTCTTTCTTTAACTAAACCACCTTCTCCAAGTGCTGATAAACGGCGTTTATGAGTAACTTCACTTAAAGGATTTGTTTGATCCATAAACTGCGATAATTGACCACCTGTAAAAAATTCAATTATAGTAGTTGTAATCATTTTTGGATTAATCAAATCATAAGGCATGACTTTATCAAGATCTGTATTTAAAGATGTAAATTTATCCCTAATAGCTTTTTGCATTTTTGCAAGACCTAAATGAAGTTCATTTGCTAAAAGTTCACCTATAGATCGAATACGACGATTTCCTAAATGATCCCTATCATCAATATGACCTTTACCATTTTTAACTTTAATAAGATATTTAGCTGTTTTAATAATATCTTCATTAGTTAAAACTGTAACATACTCAGGAACTTCAAGACCTAATTTATGATTCATTTTCATACGACCTACTTTTGTAAGATCATATCTTTCAGGATTAAAAAATAAATCATTTACAAAAGCTTTTGCAGCATCTTTAACCACAGGTTCACCTGGACGCATAACCTTATAAATTCTAATAGCAGCTAAATCATTTTCATCATCAACATTTTCACTTTGTTTTAAAAGTTTTAAAGTTTCACTATCTTGAGCAAAAGAATTAATAATAGCAGCATCAACTCCATTAGCCAAATCATTTGCAATATCAAAACTTTTTTGTTCTTTAATCTTAGCAAGTTTATTTTCATCAAGTAAAGTTAAAGAATCAAATAAAACCTGACCACTCTCTTTATCGATAATAGGATTAGCCAAATAACGATTAAGTAAAATTTCTACAGGATATTCTATCCATTTTAAACCTTCTTTAATTAATTGTTCAGCTTTTTTCTTTGTAAGTCTTTTACCAGCTTGATGGACAATTTTACCTTTTTCATCTTTAATATCATATTCTATTCTATCCATAAAATCATTAGGATGAAATTCAGTTAAAAATTTATCCTTTTTAACATGTATAGTTTGAATAGGATAAAATAATCTAATAATATCTTGTTTTTTATAACCTAAAGCTCTAAAAAGCATAGTAACAGGAATTTTTCTACGCTTATTAATCCTTACATATAAAACATCTTTTGCATCATATTCAAAATAAAGCCAAGATCCACGATCAGGAATAATTTGTGCTGTATAAACAAGCTTATTTGCAACTGTTGAACTTTCTTCTTCTTTAAAAATAACACCTGGGCTTCTATGAAGTTGATTTACAACAACTCTTTCAACTCCATTGATAATAAAAGATACGCGATCAGTCATCAATGGAATTTCACGAATATAAATTTCTTGCTCTTTAATGTCTTTTACACCAACTTTTTCCCCTGTCTTTTCATCCTTTTCATGGAGGGTAAGACGGATTTTCATTTTTAAATTTACAGAATAAGTTAAACCTCTTTCCATACATTCACGAATAGTGTATTTTGGTTTACCAATTTCACTACTGACATATTCAAGACTTAATCTATTTTGTGGATCATGGATAGGAAAAATAGATTTAAAAACTTTTTCTATACCACTTTCACCATTATCAATATTTAAAAAATAATCGAAACTCTTTTTTTGTAATTGGAGAAGATTTGGGATTTCTATTTGTTTTGAAACGTTTGAGAAATTAATTCTTAAACGATTTCCTAGTTTATTATCTAACATATCGCACATACCTCATGGTAAATTTTGTAAATTTAAAAAAGAAGACCTAAAACATTAGGCAAAAAACAAAAAAAGAAGACTTGTATTAACAAATCTTCTTCAAACTTTCAAGCTTAAATCATTTAAGTTCTACTTTAGCACCAGCTTCTTCAAGTTGTTTTTTAGCTTCTTCAGCTTCAGCTTTAGCTATACCCTCTTTTAATGTTGAAGGAGTTTGCTCAACTGCATCTTTTGCCTCTTTAAGACCAAGACCTGTAAGAGCACGAACAATCTTAATAACTTCAATTTTTTTAGCACCACCATCTATTAAAACAAGATCAAATTCAGTTTTTTCTTCAGCTGCTGCTGCACCTCCAGCTGCACCGCCACCACCAGCTACTACCACCGGAGCAGCACTAACACCAAATTTCTCTTCAAATTCTTTTACAAGTTCTGATAATTCAAGAACACTTAAATTCGAAATATATTCTAATACATCTTCTTTAGAAATTGCCATTTTTTATCCTTTTTTATTTATTGAGATTCTTTTTTATTTTTAAGCGCATTTAAACCTATTGTGAAATTGGTAATTGGCGCATTCCAAACTTGCAAAAGCATAGCAAGCAACTCATTACGTGAAGGCATTTTAGCTAGAGCTTTAACCTTGGCAACATCTGCAACTTCGCCTTCAATGTGAGCTGCTTTAATTTCAAATTTGTCATTATTTTCTTCAAATTTAGCAGCTACTTTTGAAACGCTAAGCTGATCTTCACCCCAAAGATAAATATTTGTATCTTTAAGAACTAGACCTGTTTTACCGGAATTATTAAGAGCAATATTTGCCAAAGTGTTTTTAACAATTTGAACTTTTACATTATTTTCTCTTGCATTATTTCTAAGCTCTTCTAGTTTTTTTGTACTAAGACCTCTGTAGTTACAAACTACGATAGCTTCACTAGTTTTAAAACCTTCTTCAAGTTTAGCAATAATCTCAACTTTTTCACTTCTAGTCACATCTTCTCCTTTCCGATTGAGATTTCAAGTAGAGCGGAAAATCCAATTAAGCTTACGCCTCGACTATCTTCAATCTAAAATAAACATTTCAAAAAACAAAAAATTTTTTCAAATATTTATTTTAAAATATAAGAGTTGCTACTAAGCAACTCTTATTTCATATCAAGTAATTCTTGTGACTCGAGTTTTACAGAAGGACTCATTGTTAAAGATAAAGCTGCACTTTTAATATACCTACCTTTAGCTGCAGCAGGTTTGTGCTTATTAATCGCTTTTACAAAAGTAGTTATATTATCCCACAACTGTTCTTTAGAAAAACTTATTTTACCAAGACCTGCATGGATATTTCCTTGCTTATCTACACGGAAATTTACTTGTCCACTTTTTGCATTATTAACAGCTTGAACAACATCCATAGTTACAGTTCCTGTTTTAGGATTTGGCATTAAACCTTTAGGACCTAAAATCCTACCCACCTTACCTACAAGTCCCATTAAATTTGGAGTTGCGATTAAAACATCAAAATTCATATTTCCTTTTTGAATTTCTTCTATTAGGTCATCGCTACCTACAATATCTGCTCCAGCATTTTTTGCCTCATCTACTTTTGCATCCTTTGCTATAACAGCAACACGAACTTTTTTACCTGTTCCTGCAGGTAAAACAACAGATCCTCTTACCATTTGATCAGCATGCCTTGGATCAACATTTAATTTTAATGCAATTTCTACAGTTTCATCAAATTTAGCAGATTTCAAAGTTTTTACTGTATCAATCGCTTCACTTAAAGCATATTCTTTACTTGCATCAATTTTTTGTGATAATTCTTTTAATCTTTTTGCTATCTTAGCCATTTATTTTCTCCGCATTTTAAAGTGCTACCGCCTTTTACCTTGGCGGTGAAAGGAATTAATCTACGATTTCAACACCCATAGAACGAGCTGAACCAGCAATAATTTTCGCTGCTTGTTCTCTGTCTTTAGTATTCAAATCTGCAATTTTTTTATCAACTATTTCTAAAACTTGAGCACGAGTTAATTTGCCCACTTTATTTTTAAGTGGATTATCTGTACCCTTAGAAATTCCAGCTGCTTTTTTAATTAAATCTGTAGCTGGTGGTTGTTTTGTAATAAAAGTAAAACTCTTATCAGCATAAACAGTAATAACAACAGGAATATTAAAACCTGCCATATCTTTTGTTCTCTCATTAAAAGCTTTGCAAAATTCCATAATATTAACACCTTGTTGACCCAAAGCAGGACCAACCGGTGGTGATGGATTTGCTTTTGTAGCAGCAATTTGCAATTTAATTTCACCTACGACTTTTTTAGCCATAACAAATCTCCTTACTTAATATAAATTAAATTATTTTCTCAACTTGAGAATATAAAATTTCTACTGGAGTTGAACGTCCAAAAATAGAAACATTAAGTTTTAACAGGCCGCGAACCATATCATATTCTTCTACTATAGCAGTAAAATTCGCAAATGGTCCTTCTGTGATTCTTACATTTTCGCCTTCTTCAAAAGAAATTTTTGGTTTTGGAGCAGCACGATTACGTACTTTTTCCAAAATTAAATTAATATCTTGTTCTGTTAAAGGAGTAGGTTTTTTTGATTCTCCAATAAAACGACCTACTTTTGGAAGAGATTGAATACGATGCCAAAGTTCTGTATTTAAATCAAGAAGTGCAAAAACATATCCTGAATACAAACTTCTCTCACTAATTTTCTCTTTTCCATTTTTAAATTCAATAACATCTTCAGTCGGAACAACAATTTCTTTAAGCTGTTCTTCAATTCCATTATCTTTGACTAAATTTTCAATGGCTTTCTTAACTGCCATTTCACTGCCAGCATAAGTTTGAATTGCATACCATTTATGAGTACTCATATATCCTCCTTATACAATCACAGAAACAATAGAGGATAAAATCCAATCCACTAGTGCTAAAAACAAAGAAATTGCTGTAACCACTACAAAAACCGTAATATAAGCATTTCTTACCTGTTCTTTTAAAGGAAAAATTACTTTCCTTAATTCGGCTTTTGATAATTTAAAATAAGTTATTAATTTTTCCATTTATTTAAACCTTAATTATGGCAGGGCAAGAGGGATTCGAACCCCCAACCATCGGATTTGGAATCCGGCGCTCTACCGTTGGAGCTATTGCCCTAAGGGCGTAAAGCTTAACTTTTTAGTTTAACTTCTTTGTGAAGTGTATGTTTTTTTAATCTTGGGCAATATTTTTTTAATTCCAATTTTTCAGTAGTATTTTTACTATTTTTATAAGTACTATAATTTATATCACCACATTCTTCACATTTTAAACCGACTTTAATTCTCATTTTATTTTCCTTAAAAAATTAAGGTCAAGTTTTAAATACTTGACCTTATGTAAATTATTTAATAATTTTAGAAACAACACCTGAACCTACAGTTTTTCCACCTTCACGGATAGCAAAACGAGTACCTTCTTCAAGTGCTACTGGAGCAATTAAGCTTACAGTAATTCTTACATTTTCACCTGGCATAACCATTTCAACCCCATCAGCCAATTTAATTGAACCTGTTACATCAGTTGTTCTTACATAAAATTGTGGTCTATAATTATTAAAGAACGGAGTGTGTCTACCACCTTCATCTTTATTTAAAATATAAACTTCAGCTTCAAAATCAGTGTGTGGAGTAATTGATTTTGGTTTAGCTAAAACCATACCACGAATAACTTCTTCTTTTTTAGTACCACGAAGAAGAACTCCTACATTATCTCCTGCTTCGCCTTGATCCATTTCTTTTCTAAACATTTCAACGCCTGTAACAGTTGTTGTTTGAGTATCTTTGATACCAACAATTTCTATAGTATCACCAACTTTTACAATACCTTTTTCAATTCTACCTGTAACAACAGTACCACGACCTGAAATTGAGAAAACATCTTCAATCGGCATTAAGAAATCTTTTTCAGTATCACGAGTTGGAGTTGGAATGTAACTATCAACTGCAGCCATAAGATCCATAACTTTTGCTGACCACTCTCCATCTTGTCCAGCTTTAGCTTCTTCAAGAGCTTTTAAAGCAGATCCTGAAATAATAGGTGTATCATCACCTGGAAAATCATAAGAGCTTAATAATTCTCTAATTTCCATTTCAACTAATTCTAAAAGTTCAGCATCATCAACCATATCAGCTTTATTCATAAAAACAACAATGTATGGAACACCTACTTGGCGAGAAAGAAGGATATGCTCTCTAGTTTGCGGCATTGGACCATCTGCAGCAGAAACAACTAAAATCGCACCATCCATTTGAGCAGCACCTGTAATCATGTTTTTAACATAATCTGCGTGACCTGGACAGTCAACATGTGCATAATGGCGATTATCTGTTTCATATTCAATATGAGAAGTAGCAATAGTAATACCACGTTCTTTTTCTTCTGGAGCATTATCAATATTATCATAATCTTTAAGTTCTGCTAGACCTTTTCTAGAAAGAACAGCAGAAATAGCAGCTGTTAAAGTAGTTTTACCATGATCAACGTGACCAATAGTACCGATATTTACGTGTGGCTTATTACGTGAAAATTTTTCTTTAGCCATTTTTTTCCTCCGTATAAAATAAATTGAGCAAAGCAAGTCTAGATTTAATATAATTTTTTCAATTCATGGAGCTCATAGCGGGAATTGAACCCGCGACCTCTCCCTTACCAAGGGAGTGCTCTACCTCTGAGCCATACGAGCGCTCAGAAAAATTATATATGAAATAGACAACAAAAAACTTTGGGATATTATACTGTAAGTTAATGGTTAAAATACAGCTCCCAGTTCTTTATAAATATGGAGCGGGAAACGGGACTCGAACCCGCGACCCTCAGCTTGGAAGGCTGATGCTCTAGCCAACTGAGCTACTCCCGCAAAGCACATGGTGGTGAGTCGTGGATTCGAACCACGGAAGGCGAAAGCCAGCAGATTTACAGTCTGCCCTCGTTGGCCACTTGAGTAACTCACCTTTTAAAATATTGCTTTTAATATTCTGGTCAAACACTGCTATAAAAAATGGAGCTGGTTAAGGGACTTGAACCCCCGACCTGCTGCTTACAAGGCAGCTGCTCTACCAACTGAGCTAAACCAGCAAAAATAAAACTTAGATTATAACTTAAAAAAAATATTTTGTCAAGAACTTTTATAAGCTTTTTAAAATAAAAATTTCTTATTTATGGTAATCAAATAAATTTAAAAATTTTCTTGCTCTTTCGCTTTTTGGATTTTCAAAAAAATTTTTAGGAACATTTTCTTCTATAATCTTACCTTCATCCATAAAAATTATTTTATCAGCAACTGCTTTAGCAAAAGCCATTTCATGAGTGACAATAAGCATAGTCATACCTTCTTTAGCAAGATTAAGCATTACTTCTAAAACTTCTCTTACAATTTCAGGATCAAGAGCAGCTGTTACCTCATCAAAAAGCATAATTTCAGGATTCATACACAAACTTCTTACAATAGCAATTCTTTGTTTTTGACCCCCGCTTAATTCTCTTGGATAAGCATGAATTTTATGTAAAAGTCCTACTTTTTCTAACCAAATTTTAGCTTCTTTTAAAACCTCATCTTTTTTTCTTTTTTGTACTTTCATAGGACCTAAAAGTATATTTTCCTCAACACTTAAATGCTCAAAAAGCTCATAAGATTGAAAAACCATACCTATTTTTTGACGTATTCTTGACCATTCTTTAAAATCTTTATCTATTTTTTCCTTATCAACATAAATAGCTCCGCTTGCAATATCTTCAAAACCATTAATGCAACGCAAAAGAGTAGATTTACCACATCCACTAGGACCTAAAATCACTACAACTTCTTTGGCTTTAACTTCTAAATTAATATCTTTTAAAGCATGGTGCAAGCCATAGTATTTTTGCAAATTTTCTATTTTTAATATACTCATATTTTAGCTCCATTTTTTCTCTAATTTTTTAGAATACCAAGTAATAGGATAACAAAGAATAAAAAAGATAAAAAAGATAAAACCATAAATAATAAAAGGTGCTAAATCATTTTTATTATTAAATTCTATAATTTGCTGCCCCACCTTTACAAGCTCTACTGCACCAATTAAATAAGCAAAAGTAGTGCTTTTTATCATGCGTGTAAGCAAATTCATACTCATAGGCATTAAACGTCTAAAAGCCTGAGGAATTATGATATAAGTAAAACTTTGCAAGGTGCTTAAACCTAAAGACGCAGCACTTTCATATTGATGCTTAGGAATACTTTGCAAAGAAACGCGTACTAAATCCATCATTTCAAAACAACCCCAAATGCTAAAAACAATAATTGTTGCATTCACAGATCCCAAATCCCATCCAAACCATCTAGGAAAACCAAAATATACAACAAAAAGCCATACTAAAAGCGGCATAACACGCACAAATTCTAAAGCTAAACGACAAAAAATATAAATATAAGTATTTTTTAAACTCATTAAAACTCCAAGACATAAGCCTCCTATGAGAGTAATTACAATACTTATAAAAGAAATTTCAAGAGTGATAAATAATCCTTGCCAAAGTCTTAAAAGTGTGTCTGCATTTAAAAACTCAAACATGAAATAACCTTTTTTCAAGTTTTAATAGAATAAAAGATAAAGGTAAAATCATACATAAATAACCTATAAACAATAAAAATAACAATTCATCTGTTTTATAAGTTAAAGAATTTAAACTCGTCATCAAATTAACTAAATCCGGTAGAGCAATAATACTTACTACTGAAGTTTCCTTGATCAAAAAAATGATATTAGCACTAATACTTGGCATAGCAATAGCCAATACCTGTGGTAAAATAATATAACGCAAATTACCCCATTTGGAAAAACCTAAGGCCAATCCTGCTTCAAATTGCTGTTTTCTTATAGCCTCAAAACCCGATCTTAAACTCTCTGCCATATAAGATCCACCCAAAAAGCTAAGTCCTACAACAGCACAAGCAAAAGAAGGTCTTAAAGTTTCTTCCACACTCAAACAAATAAAACTTAATGGAGGAAATTGATCTAAATGAATATCTAATTTTGGCAAAGCATAATACAAGAAAAAAAGTTGAATCAATAAAGGAGTATTTCTTGAAAATTCTATATAAATTTTACACAAATTTTCTACTATTTTTATTTTAAAATAGCTCATAAAAACACAAAATAAACCTATTAATAAAGAAAAAACAATTCCAAAAAAACTTAATTTTAACGTAAGCCAAGTAGCTGTTATAAAAGCAGGAATTTGATTTAATATAAAATTGTAATCCATTTTTCACCCTAAATTCACCAAATTTCTTTTATAATCATAGCCTTATTTAAAATTATAATTTTACCTTTTTTTGTATCAATAAATTCTAAAATTTTAAGTTCTTTTAATACTCTTGATAAAGATTGCGCTCTAACATTTAAATCAATAGCAATTTGCTTTTGAGAAATAAGATCTAATTTTTTTTCATTTTCTAAAAGATACTTTAGTAATTTTGTTTTTAAATCTAAAGTATTTTGAGATAATTTATTTTCTAAAATTTTGATTTTATCAAAAAGTGAGCTTATAAGTAAAAAATTAAACTCTTTATTTTCACTACATAAATTTTGGAAATTTTCAAAATCAATTTCTAAAATTTTACTATTTTCCTCACAAATTGCATTTGCAGGATAATTTAATTTTTTAAAAGCGGGCATTTCTGCTATAAAATTAGGAGGATAAAAATAATGCAAAGTAATTTCTTTATCACTAACTGTACTTTTATAAATACGTATTTTTCCTTCTAGTAAAATAAAAAAATTTCTAGCCTCTTCTCCTTCATAAAACAAAATATTATTTTTTTGAATATTTTTTAGTTTTCCCACCCCGGATAAAAGCTCTAAATAATCTTTCATTAAAATAATTCCGTTCTTAACTCATGTTAAATTTCTTTTATTTTATTTTTGTTATATTAACTTCATAAAATTAACATTTAAGAAAGGATCACATGAAATCTCAAACAATCACTCAAGAAAATATAGCCAAACTTATGGAAATATTTTATGAAAAAGTGAGAAAAGATAAAGATTTAGGTCCTATTTTCAATGATGCTATTGGAACTAGTGATGAAGAATGGAAGGAGCATAAGGCAAAAATAGGAAATTTTTGGGCAGGAATGTTATTAGGAGAAGGAAACTATAATGGACAACCTTTAAAAAAACATTTAGATTTACCAGCTTTTCCTCAAGAATTTTTTCAAACATGGCTTAAGCTTTTTGAATCTAGCCTAGATAAAGTTTATGATGAAAATATGCAAGCAGTAATCTTGCAGCGTGCTCAAATGATAGCCTCGCATTTTCAAAATATTTTATATAGATTTAATAAAGATTAATTTGGCAAAGACTTTGCCAAATCTTTTTTTACTTGTTCTAAAATTTTTTCATCTTTAGAAAAATCAAAAAATTTAAATTCATTTCCATGTTGAATAAAACCATCAAGTAAATCTCCACTTAAACGATTTTCAAGATCAAGTTCTGCTATTTTAAATCCATCTAAAGTATTAGCAAATTCTTGCAAACGCTTAGGAATTTCTTTTAATTTTGTATAAAGATAACAAGTGCTTTTAAGACCTACACGACCTACACGACCACGAAGTTGATGTAAGGTGGCAAGTCCCAAACGTTCAGCTCCTACAATAACTATCATACTTAATCTTGGCAAAGAAATACCTACTTCTACTACTGTAGTACTTAATAAAATATTTCCCTCATCCCTAAAACGCTCTAAAATTTTATCTTTTTGCTTATCTTTACCATGTGTTACAAAAACTTTCTCATAATGACTTTCCCAATATTTTCTTGCTTGTTCTAAAGAAAGATAAGGAATCATATCACTTGAATTTACTAAAGGATAAATCACAATAATTTGGTGATTTTTAGCAAGTTCTTCTTTAATTTTTTCACTTAACTTAGCAAAACCCTTATTTTGTATACAATAGGTTGTAATATCTTTTTCAAAAGGCAACTGCTTAATAAAAGTAAAATTTAGCAATTCTGATTGTATCATACTTAAAGTTCTAGGTATAGGTGTAGCTGAAAACTGTATAAAATGCGGGACCAAATCTCCTTGATTTAAAGCGTGAATTTTTTCACGCTGAGCTGAACCAAAACGGTGCTGTTCATCTATC
Source organism: Campylobacter hepaticus (assembly GCF_001687475.2). Lineage (NCBI taxonomy): Bacteria > Pseudomonadati > Campylobacterota > Epsilonproteobacteria > Campylobacterales > Campylobacteraceae > Campylobacter > Campylobacter hepaticus. Next base: position 48,446 of record NZ_CP031611.1, on the reverse strand, counting down.
ATTACAAGCACTGCATTGTGGGATTTAATATGAATTAAAGCATGAGTACCTATAATAAGATGTGCATGATTTATACTATCTTCTAAATCTTTTTCTTTTTTACCGCCTTTAATAAATAAAATATTTACAAAATCAGGTAAAAGTTTTTTAGCCTCTTCATAAAGTTGATTTGCCAAAATACTAGTAGGAGCCATTAAAATAGCTTGTTTTGGATATACCATTAAAGCTGCACCTAATAAAACTAAAGTTTTCCCACAACCAACATCTCCCATAATAACACGTCTTTTAGCTTCTTTAGAAGATAAATCATTTTTTATATCTTCTAAAGCGCGTAATTGATCTTTTGTAGGAGTAAAGGGTAAATTTTTAATCCAAGTATTAATATTAAAAACGGGTATATCATAAGCTTGAAAATATTTTTTTTTAGCTTGTAAACGTTTTAAAAAATTATATATTTCTATATATTTTAAATCTTGATAAAATTTTTGCAAATTAGAAAACATAAAAAAACTTTTTTCATCATAAGCATGTAAATTTAAAAGAAAATATATATATTTATCTTTTATGCCACTTTCTTTTAAATTTTCATAATTAAGATATTTATGCATAAACTCAACAATCTTTGCATCTTTTAAGCCTAAAATTTGATATTTTGGACTAAAGCCCTCAAAAGCAAATGAAATTTTAGGATTATTAAACTGCCAAGTATGATTAAAACGTGAAATTTTGGCACTAAAAACCACTTCTTTTCCTATTTTGCAAATTCCAAAATGCCAAGACTTAGGATGAAAAAAAACAAAAGAAACATTTTGATTCCAATCTTGACAAAAACCTAAACCAAAAAGCTGATTTTTATTTGAATTAATACTTTTAATAAGAATTTTTTGAGTGCAAATCTCATTATCTTTTGGAGTCTTACTAGGATTTAAATTTTCAATTTTTTTGGGTAAAAGAAGGGCTAAATCAATAGCACTTCTAATTTTTAATTTTTTAAAAAATTCAAAATCATTTTCTTTAATTTTCATTCTGTATACTTGCAAAACTTATATTTAAAAGCTCTTGATGTTTTTTAATATAAGCATTAATTTGCTCAAGGTCAACATTTTCTATCAATTTTAATTCTGTTTTATAATAACCCAAATTTAAACCTTGACAAAATTCACTAAAAGCCATAATCAAACGCTTGCTTAAACTCTCATAACGCAAAGGTGTTGAACCAATAAGAAAATTTTTAGCCTGATCTAATTCGTTTTGGCTAATGCCTTGTTTAATAAAGTTTTCAAAAACTTCTTTAACAATTTGTTTTGCCTCTTTAGCACTTTCATTTTTAGTTTGCAAATATCCAAAAATCCTTGAAAAAGACATATTCATATCAAGCATAGCATAAGCAGAATACGCAAGACCTCTTTTAACGCGTATTTCCTCCATGATTCTTGATCCAAAACCACCTTGACCTAAAACAAATAAAGCTATTTTGGCTAAATACAAATCTTTATCTTCCAAATTCGCAAAAAAAGGTGTAGCAAAATAAATATAAGCTTGTTCACTTTCCTTGCGTACTAAAATCTTGTCTTTTATTACCTTGCTTAATTCATATGTTTTTTGGATATTTAACTTACCCACTGGTAATTTGACTAAAAATTTTAACATATATTCTTTAGCTTTTTGTTCTTGCAAGTCTCCACCTAAAACCACAACAAGACTACTAAGATTAATATGTTTTTCATAAAAATCTCTTAAATCTTTTAAAGAAATAGTACTAATACTTTTTTCATTTCCATCATTTGGACTTTGAAATTCTTCATATTCAAAAAGCTCTTGATTAAGTAATTTTTTTGCCAAATAATCAAAATCACTATTTTTACTTGCTAATTCACCCAAAGCATTAATTTTTAATTTTTCTAAAATTTTCTCTTCTATTCTTGGTTTTAAAAATAATTTTTCTAAACTACTAAGAGCAAAATTAAAATTTTCTTTCAAACAAGAAAGATTGATTTCTAAGCTTTCAAAACCACTATTTGCTTCTAAATTAATTGCTTTAAACTCCAAATCTTTAAAAAATTTATCATCTACGCCTTCATTTAAAATACGTGCAAATATTTTTGCAGTTCCTGCTATTTTATCATAACTTCTACCGCAATTTCTAAAAACAAGTCTTAAAATAACGATAGGAAGATCTGTATTTTCTTCAAAAATAAAAGGGATTTTACTTTGATTTACTTCTAAAAATTGCATTAAAACCTTTCTAAAATTTCATAAGCAGTATTACGTTTTGCAGGATACTCTCCTAAACTTTTAATCAATCTTATCATCTCATCTTGATTCATTCTATAACTAGCTCCTGCGGCACTAACAACATTTTCTTCCATCATAGTTGAACCCAAATCATTAGCACCAAATTTTAAAGCAAGTTGACCTATCAAAGATCCTTGTGTTACCCAAGAACTTTGCAAATTTTTAAAATTATCCAAATAAAGTCTTGCCAATGCTAAAAGTCTTAAGTATTTATTTGAACTTTGCTTCATAATTTGAGGATGTTTTTGAATCAAAGCTGTATTTTCACTTTGAAAACTCCACAAAATAAAAGCTCTAAAACCATTTGTTTCATCTTGTAATTGCCTTAAATACTCAAAATGATCTATAATTTCTTCATCGCTTTCAACAGTACCAAACATCATCGTAGCAGTACTTTTAATATCAATTTTATGGGCTTGACGGTGCACTTCAAGCCAAGTGGCACTATCACATTTATTAGGAGCTATAATATCACGCACCCTATCACTTAATATTTCAGCACCTGCACCTGGTATAGAAAACAAACCCTTATCCTTAAGTCTTTGTAAAACTTCTGCAATAGAAATTTTTGAAACCCTAGCAATATAAGCAATTTCAACTGCAGAAAAACCATGTATAGTAATATTTGGATAATGTTTTTTTATCCAAGAAACAAGTTCTTCATACCATTCTATTTTTAATTTTGGATGCACTCCACCTTGAAAAAGAATTTGAGTCCCGCCTATAGACTCAAGTTCTTCTATTTTTTTACCTATTTGTTCAAAACTTAAAATATAAGCATCATCTTCTTTATGATGACGATAAAAAGCACAAAAAGAACAATCAATGCAACATACATTAGTATAATTGATATTCCTATCTACAACAAAAGTAGTAATTTTTTCAGGATGCAAGGCTATTTTTTTCTCATAAGCCATTTTCCCAAGTTCAGTTAAACTTGCATGATGAAGCAAATACAAAGCCTCTTTCTTATCCAGTCGTTTCAAAATTTTTCCTTGTTTTTTTAACAAATTAAAATAATTATAACATTTAAAATATAAATTATGCTATAGTTTTATTTATGAATTATATCGATTTATTAAAAAACAACACAAATATTCGAATATTAGCTTCAGTTCAATTTATAGTATATTTTGGTGCATGGTTTTCACAAACAGGAGTTTTTACTCTTTTAGTCCAACTTAATGCTCCTACTTGGGCAACAGCCACAAGTGCCATGCTTGCTTTTTTACCTGGAGTTTTACTAGCGCCTATAAATGGAGTTATAGTAGAAAAAAATAAACCTAAAAAACTCCTCCTTAGTATGATAAGCATAGAACTTATTTCAATTTTTTGTCTTATATTTGTCACCAGCCTTGATATGTTATGGCTTTTATTTATTTTAATTTTTATTAGACTTTGTATTGCTTCTATTTATTTTCAAGCTGAAATGAGTTTAATGGCCAAAATTTTAAATCCCAAAGAACTTAAACTTGTCAATGAAATGCATAGTATAATTTGGGCTATCTCTTACACAGCCGGAATGGCAAGTGCTGGAATTTTTATTTATTTTCTCGGTGTAAAAATTGCCTTTTTATTTGATTGCACTCTTATACTTATTGGAATTTATTGCTTATCAAAACTTAATATTTTTAATTTTAAACAAAAAACACAACACCACTTTTTTATTATGATAAAAGAAGGCTTATTTTATGTTTTAAAAAACAAAATAATTCTTCATCTTATTTTACTTCATGCTTTTATTGGTTTAACCGCTTATGAAACCTTAGTCACATTATTAGCACAACACAGCTACAAAGAAGTATTATCTGCTGCACTAATAATAGGATTTTTAAATGCAATTAGAGCTTGCTCTCTTGCTATAGGACCTATAATTTTAAGTAAATTCATTAATAACAATAATTTATTTTATATGTATCTTGGACAAGGTTTAGGTATTATACTTTGGGCAATAACTCAATTTAATTTTTATATTTCCTTTATAGGTTTAATTGGTGCTGGATTTTTTACATCTACACTTTGGGCTTACACATACACCATGATACAAAAAAATGCAGATAAACAATACCATGGAAGAGTTATTGCTTATACTGATATGGTTTATCTTAGCTTTAGTGCTAGTATTTCTTTACTTATGGGATTTTTATTTGAATTAGGTTTAAATTTACAATTTATCACATTTTTACTAGGTATGATTTTTGTATTAGCCGCATTTTATTGGAAATGGTTTTATCATAAATATTTATAAATCACCAAAATATTTAAATTTTAAATAAATCTTGAAGATTTTTAACCATTTCTTGATTACTCATAGTATTGTTCAAATGAGAATTTAATTCATTTAATTCTATCTCATAACCACTTAACATAGAAGCAAGACGGATATTAATTCCATTTTTACCTATAGCTTTACTTTTTTGTTCGCTATTTAAACTTACAATAGCTCTTTTATCTTCAATTTTTACAGAATTAACAATAGCTGGGGCTAAAGCACGAGAAATTAAAATTTCACTCTCATTAACAAATTCTATACAATCAATATTTTCATTATGAAGCTCCTTGCTAACAGCATTAATTCTTACACCTTTTACCCCTACTGTTGCTCCAACAGGATCGATATTTGCTCCATTAGCTTTAAGAATTATTTTAGCTCTTTCACCTGGAATTCTTGCGCAAGCAACTACATTAACATACCCGTCTTTGATTTCAGGCACCTCAGCCTCAAGTAAACATTCTAAAAATTTAGGACTTGTGCGACTTAATTCTATTTTAATACCCTTATCTGTATACACACGACGTATCACAGCTTTTACTACATCACCTATTTTAAATTTTTCACCCTTAATACGATTTTTTCTTGGTAAAAAAGCTCTTAATTCGTCAATTTCTATATAGGTATTTTCTTCATTATCCACTCTTACAACACTACCAAAAACCATTTGTCCAATTTTATTTTTATATTTTTCAAAAATAGTTTGTTCTAATAATTTTTGTATATGATACTCAAGTTCTTTATGCAAAATATTTACTGCAGTTCTACCTAAATTTTCCAAAGAACATTCATAAGTTAATTCATCTCCTATTTCAACCTCAGGTGCTTCTATTTTCGCCTTACTTAAAGCTATTAGACTTTCACTTTTATTTTGCAGTCTTTCATCATCATCAGCCACAATAGTAATCTTTTGATAAAGGTTTAAATTTTTTGGCTCTACAAAAAATTCATATTCTTGTCCATAAATTTTTTTTGCTGTATTAATTAAAGCAATGATAACTTTTTCTTTAACATTTTCTAAATCTAAATTTTTTTCATTAGCAATGGACTCAATGATATCTGCTATTTTCTCCATATTTTAAAAGCCTTTTTGTGGGAAATTTTAACTAAAGTAGATTAAAATTATATCCTTAATAAGTTTAATTAAAAGTAAAATTTGTTAAAATTATACATAATAAATTCAAAATTTTAAGGACTAAATAATGGAATTAAAATTAGCAAGAACTTCAATCAGTGCAAAACCTAAAAATATCGATTTAGAAACAATTGAAGATCTTTTAAAAAAAGAGGGACAAAAATTTTTTTATTTTGATAAAGACAATACACATAAACAATTTATTGCCTTTATTAATCATTTTAAAAAAAAAGGTTTAAGTATCTATCACAAAACCGTAAAATATGGACTTGATGATAATGATTTTATGTATGAGGTACACATTCTTTGAGTGCTAAAAAATTATTTATCCAAACTCTAGGATGCGCGATGAATGTCAGAGATTCTGAACATATGATCGCAGAACTTACACAAAAAGAAAATTATGCCTTAACACAAGACATTAAAGAAGCTGATCTTATTCTTATTAACACTTGTTCAGTACGCGAAAAACCTGTACATAAGCTTTTTTCAGAAGTAGGTAGCTTTGAAAAAGTAAAAAAACAAGGTGCTAAAATAGGAGTTTGCGGTTGTACTGCTTCGCACTTAGGAAATGAAATCTTTCGTCGCGCCCCTTATGTAGATTTTGTCTTAGGAGCAAGAAATATTTCTAAAATTACTCAAGCTATAAAAACTCCAAAATTTATGGGAATAGATATAGATTATGATGAAAGTGAATTTGCTTTTGCAGATTTTAGAAATAGTATTTATAAATCTTATATTAATATCTCTATAGGTTGTGATAAACACTGTACTTATTGCATAGTTCCTCATACACGTGGAGATGAAATTTCCATACCTTTTAATATTATTTATCAAGAAGCCCAAAAAGCTGTAGAAAAAGGTGCTCAAGAAATTTTTTTATTGGGTCAAAATGTTAATAATTATGGTAAAAGATTTAGAAATCAACACAAAGCAATGGATTTTGCTGATCTTTTAGAAGAACTTAGTGCGATAAAAGACTTAAAACGTATTCGTTTTACAAGTCCACACCCTTTACATATGGATGATAAATTTTTAAAAGTTTTTGCTAGTAATCCAAAAATTTGTAAATCTATGCATATGCCCTTACAAAGTGGATCAAGTCAAATTTTAAATGCTATGAAACGCGGTTATACTAAAGAATGGTATTTAAATAGAGCCCTAAAACTTAGAGAAATTTGTCCTAATGTAAGTATTTCAACAGATATTATTGTAGCTTTTCCAGGAGAAAGTGAAAAAGATTTTGAAGAAACTATGGATGTTTTAGAAAAAGTACGTTTTGAACAAATCTTTTCTTTTAAATATTCTAAACGCCCCTTAACTAAAGCTGCTAGTTTACCAAATCAAATTGATGAAGAAACTGCTTCACAAAGACTCACTATCTTACAAAATCGCCACAATGCGATTTTAGATGAAATTGTTAAAAAACAAGAAAATAAAACTTTTAAAGTTTTATTTGAAGAATTAAAAACAAATAACACAATAGCTGGGAGAACAGATAATAATTTTTTAGTACAAATTCAAGGTAGTGAAGAACTTTTAGGACAACTAAAAGAAGTGAAAATTAATAATGCAAAGCGTATGGTTTTATATGGGGAAATCGTTTAAAATTTATTGTTTAACATATATAATTTTTATTTTACAATGGTTTATTTTTTTAACGTGTAAAAAATATTATAAAGGCAAAAAAGTTGACAATAAACCCAATGTGATACTTTTTTGGCATGGAAAATTAGCTTTAATGCCTTTTGCTTTTAAATACTATAGACAAAAAGATAAGAAAGCTTATGTAATGATTTCTTATCATAAAGATGGAGAACAAATTGCTAAAATTATTAAACTTTTTAGACTTCATACTGTAAGAGGAAGCACTTCAAAAGGTGGAAGTAAAGTCCTTAGAGCTGCTTTTAAAGTTTTAGAGCAAAATGACGATATAGTTATTACGCCTGATGGACCACGTGGACCTTATCATAGTATTTCAGATGGTTCTATTAGTTTAGCCCAAAAAAAAGGTTTAAAAATAAGAATTTTAAATTATGAAGCAAACCGATTTTGGGAATTTAAGAGTTGGGATAAAATGATATTACCAAAACCTTTTAGTAAAATCACCTATAGCTTAAGTGAACCTTTAGATATTTCACATTTAAACAAAGAAGAGGCTAAAGAATTTTTAATAGAACAATTTAATAAAATTAGCCTAGCTGATCAATTTAAGGAATAAAATGTTATTTTTACTAAAAAAAATATTCCCGCAACTTTTCATTAGCATTATATTAAAAGATAAAAAAAATATCTTAAAAACTTCCATTTATAGAGCGAATAAATTAGTAAGTAGCAATGAAAAAACCTTTGATAAAAGCGAAAATTTATTAGAATATATAAAAAATTTAAGCAAACATTTCTTATTTTATTATACTGCTTTATTTTTAGACGCTAAAGAACAAGGATTAATACCTAATACAAATATTAAAGATTATGAACATTTTGATATAGGAAAAATCAGTTTAAAACATATCTTATTAAATAATGCTTTAATTTACACAGCTACTGAACACATAGAATATTATAATGAGCTTTTTGAAGATCATGGAACTTTAGATTTTTTATATTCTCCCTTTGCTCTTCTTTATTACAATATACAAAAAGAAAGACAAACTGATGATAAAATCATACTCTATGGATTTAAACAAAATTCACTTTTAACTATTATTATTAGCAAGGGTACTACTATTTTATATGGAGACTTTAAAACCTTTGAGCAAGAATTAAACTCGAATTTAAATCTTTTAAAAGAAAATAATATTCAAACAAACAATGATACTCAAATTGTAGATAATTTTGATGAAAACTTAAATCAAGAAATTAATTCAAACACACAAGAAGATCATCTTAATACCTTAGACAATGATTTAAATATTAAAGAATTTGAAGAATTTGAACATTTTAATAATGATATGGAATTTTGTCGCTATATAATTAGTAGTATTGAAAAATTTTATAACGATGATAAATATTTAGGAGTTTTCATTAATGATATTATATTATATAGCGAATCTAGTATTGATATCAGTGCTATTGATTTTTTAGAAAATGAAACTTTTCTAGAAATAAAAACCAAATCTATTAATACACTTGATCTTATGATAGAACTAATGCAAAAGGAACTTAAGTGACTTATAGCTTCATACAACCTAAAAAAAAACCCATTTTTAAACTTTTTGATAAAATTTGGCTAGGGCTTTTTAGCTTTAGTATATTATTTATTTTACTAGTATATTTTATATATACAACAAAAACAGCTTTGATTCATAATACTATTTACAATGAAAAACAACAAGTCATTACCCTACAAAATAAAATACAACAAAATAATGCGCTTTATGCAACCTTACTCGAACAAAGTCAAATAGCTAAAAATTTTACAACCCAAAATCAAATTCTAAAAGAAAGCCTTAAAAATCTATTTGATATTATTGTAAAAACTGACAATATTACGCTTCAAAGCATGGAACAAGAAAAATACTCTTTAAAACTTATTGGCATCACTCCTACTAAAGAAATGTTTAGTTTGCTTTTAGAAACTCCTTTAAAAAGCATTTTTGATCAAAGCAATACAAGTTATTATCGTTTAGATAATGGATGGTATCGTTTTGTTAATATCAGTAAAAAATTTCAGGAATTATAGATGAAAGATAAAAGCCTAGAAGAAATTAATTTATTAAAACTCATAGTTTTTACATTAAGCTTTATAAGTATTTGCACAGCTTTAATTTTATTTTTACTTTTACCTGCGCTAAAGAAATATCAACAAATAAGCCTTGTAGAACATTCACAACTTAGCATATTAAAAACTACTCAATCAAATTTTGATTTTAGTAAAGATAAAATTACAAAATTAAAAAATGAAAATCCTAAAAGCTTAGAACAGTTCAAGCAAAATTTTAATATTGATCATTTTAATATTTTCTTACAAAAATACTTTCAAAATATTAAAATTCAAGAAAATAAACCAGAAAAAAAAGAAAAATATTTAAAAAGTCTTTTAAATATTCAAGCAACAATAAACAATCCTAAAAATCTTTATGATTTTATTGATGCTTTAAAAAATTATGATAATTTAATCAAACTAGATTACCCACTAAAACTTCAAGCTGCAGAGCAAGGTATTAATATATACCTTGCTCTTAAAATTTACTCAAGTTAAACTTACCTCATCGCCTTTTAGAATTTGATTCATAGTATTCATTGCACACATTTTTCCACACATAGAACATGAATTTAAATCATCGGGACGACGTTCATTAAACATTTTTTTTGCCTTTTCTCCATCAATAGCAAGTTTAAACATTTTTTCCCAATCTATATCCTGTCTTGCTTTACTCATAGCATCATCTCTTGCCCTTTCTTTTGGAAGCTTTGCTATATCTCCTGCATGAGCTGCAATCCTAGTTGCAACTATACCATCTCTAACATCTTCTAAATTCGGAAGCCTTAAATGTTCTGCAGGAGTAACATAACATAATATATCAGCACCACTTGCTGCTGCAACAGCTCCTCCAATGGCACCACTAATATGATCATAACCCGCCCCAATATCTGTAACCAAAGGACCTAAAACATAAAAAGGTGCTCCTTTACATAAACGCTTTTCTAATTGCATGTTTGCTTCAATTTCATTAATAGCCATGTGCCCAGGACCTTCTATCATAACTTGAACTCCAACATCCCAAGCTCTTTGTGTTAACAAAGATAATTCAATTAATTCTGCAATTTGCGCTGCATCACTTGCATCATGTGTTGAACCAGGGCGTAAAGCATCGCCCAAAGACAAGGTTACATCATATTTTAAACAAATATCAAGCAAATCATCATAATATTCAAAAAAAGGATTTTCAGCATTTTTCATCATCATCCAAGCATAAAGCACAGAACCTCCTCTTGAAACTATATTTGTCAATCTTTTACCTTGTTTAAAAATATTTGCTGCACGAGAATTAATACCTGCATGAATTGTCATAAAATCGACCCCGCTTTTAGCATGATAATAAACCACATCTAAAAAATCTTTAGCACTAATTTGTTTTAAATCTTTTTCTAAAAATCCTACTGCATCATACACTGGTACAGTACCTATCATAGCTTTTGAAACATTAATAAGCTGATCTCTAAAATGACTTGTTTTACCATAATTACTTAAATCCATAATTGCTTCAATATTAAACTTGTGAGCAAGTTCAACTTTTTTCATCTCTTCGCTATAATCAACACAATCATTAGAAACCCCTAAATTCACATTTATTTTAGTGCGAAGTCCTAATCCTATACCATTTGGATCAAGACTTTTATGATTAATATTTGCAGGGATAATAATTTTACCACAAGCTAAATTTTCAAGTAAAAAATCTTGACTCACTTGTTCTTTTTGTGCAACAATTTGCATCTCTTTAGTAAATACACCTTCTTTGGCATAATTCATTTGAGTTTTCATAAATTTATCCTTAATAAAAAATTTGGGATAAATGAAGGGTAATATAAATTTTTTGAAAGCATTTAAATTTATAAATCTTCCCGACGCTGGCATTACCCAGATCCGGTTCGGTCTAAGCTTTTAACTTACTCTCAGCCTGTACCACAAGCTCCCGTCATTTATAAAAACATTATAAGATATTATCATTAATGGTTTATTTTGTTTTTAAACGTGTAGTCTTTATAAAATGAATCAATTCTTCTGTAGTTTTAATATGATAAGGAAGTTTACTTAAACAATACTTTAAAATTTCAGCAGCAGCCAAAGCATCATCTAAAGCCCTATGATGAACATTTTCTATACCCAAAAATTCCTTTAAAACTTCAAGTTTATATTTTGGGCTTTGTATGCAACATTGTGCAAACTCTATAGTACAAATACGACGATTGAGCAAAATCCCAAAATCACATTCATCTAAAACCTTAGAAATAAAACTATAATCAAAGCGAACATTATGGGCAACAAAAATACTATCTTTTAAAAAAAGCCTAAAATCATTTAAAACCTTTGCTAGACTTGGAGCATTTTTTACCATATCATAAGTAATGCCTGTAAGCTCTGAAATATTCTCTGGAATAGCTTTAACCTTAATAAAACTTTGAAAAACTCCAATCTGTTTAGAATTTTGAATTTTAACAGCTCCAATTTCTAATATTTCACCCTTATTAACCCCTCCTGTACTTTCTATATCTACCACACAAAAAATTTCTTCTTTAATTTTTTTTGTACGTGTTTTAAGAGTAAAAGTATTATCTTTATTTAAAGTTAATCCTAAACCTAAAAGTTCGAAAGTTTCTAAGTCTAAATCAAAATTTTTTAATTCTTGAATTTTAGAAAATTCTTCAACAACCCAATCATAAGGCTTACTTTGTTTATTTAATATAGAAATAATTTGATCAATTTGTTGTAAACTCAAAATTCAAGCTTTAAAGAAGAAATGGCATTTTTATAATCATCCGAAGAAAAAATATAATTTCCTGCTACCAAAATGTCGGCTCCAGCAAGCTCTAAATCACTAGCATTTAAACCATTAACTCCTCCATCAACCTCTATAAAAATTTTAGCACTTTTTTCATCAATCAATTGACGCAATTCTTTAATTTTTTCATAAACCAAAGGTAAAAATTTTTGCCCACCAAAACCAGGGTTAACACTCATTAAAAGTACCATATCTATAAATTCTATCATATGTTTGATAGAATTTATAGGGGTATGAGGATTTAATACAATAGCTGGATGAATACCATGGCTTCTTATGTATTCACAAAGCCTTATAGGATGATTTTCACTTTCTAGATGAAAAGAAATAAATTTAGGCCTTAAAGGAATAAAAAGATCTACAAATTTACTCACATTTTGAACCATTAAATGTACATCTAAAGGAAGCTTAGTAATAGTTGCAATTTTTTCCAAAACACAAGGACCAAAAGTTAGATTAGGAACAAAATGTCCATCCATTACATCAATATGCAAAAGATCTGCTCCTGCATCATCAACGGCTTTAATTTCTTCTTCTAATTTTAAAAAATTTGCAGATAATAAACTAGGAGCTACATACATTAAAAAACCTTAAAAATATAAAATTAAATTATATAAAATTTATAAAATAAAACATATTTTATCTATTTATACATTAAAAAAACTATAAATATGTGAATATTTTAAGCTTAAATTTGATAAGATTTATATAATAAAATTTGATTCAAGGATAAAAATATGGCAAGAATATGTCAGATCACAGGAAAAGGTCCCATGGTAGGAAATAATGTCAGCCATGCCAACAATAAAACAAAAAGACGCTTTTTACCTAATCTTAGAACAGTTCGCATCACTTTAGAAGATGGCTCTATAAGAAAAATGAAAATTGCTGCTTCTACTTTAAGAACTCTTAAAAAACAAAATTCTAAATAATTTTTGAGGATTTATTCCTCATTATTAACATTTCAAATCTAAGTAAAATAATTTTATCTAAAATAATAAAAATTATATATAATACATATTTAAAAATTATGTATTAATTTTATTATTTTTTAAGCTAAAAATATCATTTAATAGGATAAAATATCATAAATTGATCAATAATAAAGACTAATTTAAATTTTATCCACTATTAAGGAGAATTTATGTTACATGAATATAGAGAATTAATGTCTGAATTAAAAGGAAAAGACAATTATTTTAATAAATTATTTGATCGTCATAATGAACTTGATGATATGATTAAAGATGCAGAAGAAGGCAGATCTCTTCTTAGTGATATGGAAATTTCTACCCTAAAAAAAGAAAAACTCCATATAAAAGATGAACTTAATCAATATTTAGCAAATTACAAAAAATAAAAAATTTAAGGCGAAATAAAATGTTTGGAAGTAAAATAAATCATACTAATCTTCAAAAACTTGAAGAAGAAAACAAAGATCTTATACATCAAGTTAAAAAGTTGCAATCAGAAAATGTAGAATTAAAAAATAAAATTTCATCGCTTGAACAAGCAGCCTTAGAATCCAAACTTAAAACAGAACTTTTAAATGTTTTACTTAATGGAGTTTTAAAAAACATTACTATAGTCCAAGCAGATATGCTAGAAAATGTAAATAAAGCAGAAATTATTTCTAATTATTCTAAAAATTCTCTTGCAGAGATGGATGAACTTAATCATATAGCTAATTCTATTAATGCATCTTTAGGAGATATTACTGAATCAGCAAATAAAACTAGAGATGTTGCAGGAACATTACATAGAAGTGTTGATGAAATTACTAATGTAATTAATTTAATTAAAGATGTATCTGATCAAACCAATCTTCTAGCTCTTAATGCAGCTATAGAAGCTGCTAGAGCGGGTGAACACGGTCGTGGTTTTGCTGTTGTTGCTGATGAAGTAAGAAAATTAGCAGAAAAAACACAAAAAGCAACCACAGAAGTTGAAATGAACATCAATCTTCTTAAACAAAATGCAAATGAAATGTATACTCAAAGCGAACAAGTTGAAAAAATTTCCATAGATTCTAATGCACATATTATGAATTTTTCAGAAAAATTTACCCATTTAGTCAATGAAGCGCACTCTACTAATTCAAATGCAGTAGGTATTGCTTCTGAAGCTTTTGTATCCTTAGCAAAACTTGATCATATAGCTTTTAAATTAAATGGCTATAAAGAAATTTTCTCAAAATCAGGAAAACAACTAACAGATCATACTTCTTGTCGTCTAGGTAAATGGCTTGCTAGCACAGGTAAAGAAAGATTTGGCCATAGTAGAAGCTTCTTAAAAATTAACGCCCCTCACGAAAAAGTTCATGAAAATATGAACATGGCTATAACAATAGCAAATACAGAAAATATTAGCAAAGATTCTACTCAATATAAAATTATTAATAAATGTGAAGTTGCTGAACATGCTTCGCTTGAACTTTTTGATATCTTTAAAGAAATGCTTGATGAATCTTCTAGTAATTAAAAAATTTTTTAATTAAATCTCTAACAAAGATTTAATTAAAACTTTATTTTTTCCATTTTTCTTTTAAAAACCACATATAAGCAAAATCAAGCAAAGGTGTTCTTATCATTTTTTTACATATTTTTTCAAAATCTTCTATTTTGACATAAATAGGCTCAATTTCTTCATTATCTACACCACCGCCTTGAGAAACTCTATTTGTTTCATCAACTTGAGTAAAATAAAAACTTTGTTTACTCACCCCTGAACCAAAACCTGTATAAAAATCTCCTATTTTCTCTAAAATTTCAGGAGCATATCCAAGTTCTTCTACGCACTCTTCTCTAGCTATTTCTTCTAAAGATAAATTTTTATCCACAAGTCCTGAACAAAGTTCTATAGTATAACCCATATTTTCATCTTGCTTATATTCAATATCATGAATTTGATGATACCAAAGCGGTATACGAAATTGACGCACAAAGATGAAACTTTCCAAATCTTTATGATATAAAAGCACTGATACACTATCTTTAGCCTCTATAAAATCCCAAGTACAAATTTTACCTTTGCTTTCATAGGAAAATCTTTTAGGTTTAATATAATTTGAATTTTCAAAAGGAAGTTCTTTGAAATTTTTAAATGCCATTTTCCAACCTTTTTTCTTTAAAATAATAATTTACTTAAAATTACTTGATATATAAAATTATAGTAAATAAAAATTAAGTTTTTATATAATAAAATAAGTAATTTTTTATATAAATAATATTTATGATTTTACTCTCAACTTTCCATACAAAAGCTTAAATTTAATACAAAATTCTAAATATCATTAAAATTTACTTCATATATTCACTTTTAGATAGAAAATTCAAATATTAAATAATATTTGAATTAAAATATTACTTTTTATGAATTATTAATGATATATTAAGATTATTTTTTAATCTTAATATATATATACAAACTTAAAATTATCTTATTAAGATTTAATTTTTATTATATTTTTAACTTGGATAATTTGCTTTCATTAATTTTTCAAACTATTTAAATAAAATTAGATTATTTTTAATTCTAAAAATTATTTTAATTTTTATCAATTTAAAATAATTTTAGCTTATCTTAAAATTATCATTAATCGTGAAATTAGAAAAATCAAAAATTTAAATTTCTTGATAAGCGCCAATTTTTAAAATCTTTTGCATACGATTTGCACAAAGTTCTCTTACATCAATATTTTCAAGCTCATTTAAAGATTTTTTTACATAATCAGCAATTGCAACTGCAGCTGCTTCTTTATTGCGATGTGCACCATTTATAGGTTCTTGTATCACATCATCAATTAAGCCTTGAGATTTCAAATCATCGGCTGTTACTTTCATAGCTTTAGTTGCAGCTTCACTTTTTGCAGGATCATTCCAAAGTATTGCTGCACAACCTTCAGGAGAAATTACAGAAAAAACTGAATTTTTCATCATGGCAAGCTTATCCGCTACTCCTATAGCTAAAGCTCCTCCACTACCACCTTCTCCAATCACTATTGCTATAGTAGGAATTTTTAAATCACTTAATTCATATAAATTCCTAGCAATAGCTTCGCTTTGACCACGCTCTTCAGCACCTATACCAGGATAAGCTCCTGGAGTATCAATTAAAAATAAAACAGGAATTTGAAATTTTTCAGCAAGTCTTGCCACTCTTAAAGCCTTACGATAACCTTCAGGATGAGGCATGCCAAAATTTCTTGCAATTTTATCTTTTGTACCACGTCCTTTTTGTTCACCAATAACAATAATTTTTCTTTCGCTTAAATATCCCATAAAACAAACAATAGCAGGATCATCTCTAAAATTCCGATCACCATGAATTTCATGAGCATTATTTAAAATCATCTCAATATAATCAAGTGCATAAGGACGATCAGGATGACGAGCTAATTGTAAACGTTGAAAATCATTTAGATTTTTATAAGTCTTAACAATTTCTTTTTCAAGATTTTTCTTTAAAATCGATACAGCTTCAACATCCCCTTTAATTTGTGCATTAATAATATCTTCATCAATTTGCTGAATATTTTTTTCAAAATCTAAATACGAAGCCATGTTAATCTACTTTTTTAAATACAACACAACCATTTGTACCACCAAAACCAAAAGAATTACTCATAATAACTTTTAAATCTGCTTTTCTTGATACATTAGGAACATAATCAAGATCACATTCTTCATCTTTGATAAGTTGATTAATGGTAGGCGGTATTATACCATTATTTAAAGCCATAATGCTAATCACTGCTTCAATAGCACCAGCAGCTCCTAAACAATGTCCAATCTGTCCTTTTGTTGAGCTTATTGGCGGAATATTGGTTCCAAAAAATTCCTTAATGGCTGCTGTCTCATTTTTATCATTAATTGAAGTAGAAGTTCCATGTGCATTAATATAATCAACTTTTGGATTTCCTGCCATATTTAAAGCTTTTTTCATAGCTCTTAAAGGCCCATCTAAAGTAGGAGAAGTAATATGATTTGCATCTGCACTTTCTCCAAAACCAATTAATTCAGCATAAATTCTAGCATTACGTTTTTTAGCTTCTTCATATTCTTCAAAAACTAAAGCTCCAGCACCCTCACCCATCACAAAACCATCTCTTTCTTTATCAAATGGTCTTGAAGCACGTTGAGGATCATCATTTCTCGTTGATAAAGCTTTCATAGAAGCAAAACCACCTATACCTACAGGACAAATTGCAGCTTCTGCACCTACAACTAACATTTTCTTTGCACTTCCTAAAGCTATGCTTTTATAAGCTTCTCCTATAGCATGAGTTCCTGCTGCACAAGCTGTAACACAGGAAATATTTGGTCCTTTTAATCCATGTTCTATAGAAATTATCCCTCCCAACATATTCACTAAGGCCGAAGGTATAAAAAAGGGAGAAATCTTACGAGGTCCACGTTCAAAACAAATAATAGAATTTTTTTCTATATTAGGCAAACCTCCAATACCAGCTGCAGAAACAATTCCAAAATCTTCTTGGTTTAATTCTTCATTAAATTGAGCATCTTGCATGGCTTCTCTCGCAGCTTGAATTCCAAGTTGTATAAAACGATCAATTTTTTTCACTTCTTTACCTTCAATTAAATCTAAAGGATTAAAGTTTTTAACTTCTGCTGCAATTTGAACTGGAAAATCTGTAGGATCAAAAAGAGTGATTTTTCCAACTCCACTTACACCCTTACAAATTTCCTTGAATGAACTTTCTTTATCTAAACCAAGGGCATTAATCATACCAATGCCTGTAACCACAACCCTTTTCAAGAGTAAACTCCTTGCAAGAAAAAATTATTTTTTTAAATTATCGATATAATTTACAACATCTTCTATTTTAATTAATTTTTCAGCATCACTATCTGGAATTTCTATTTCAAATTTTTCTTCTAAAGCCATAATAAGCTCCACTACATCCAAAGAATCTGCTCCTAAATCTTCAATAATTTTTGATTCCATTTTTACTGTATCTGCATCAATACTTAATT
Organism: Campylobacter hepaticus; assembly: GCF_001687475.2. Taxonomy (NCBI): domain Bacteria; kingdom Pseudomonadati; phylum Campylobacterota; class Epsilonproteobacteria; order Campylobacterales; family Campylobacteraceae; genus Campylobacter; species Campylobacter hepaticus. The sequence continues at coordinate 30,242 of NZ_CP031611.1, read as the reverse complement.
GTTCAACTACTACTGCTTTTACATCATCAAATGTCGCCATTTATTTCTCCTTAAAAATTAAAATAAAGCATATTTTACTATAAAAAGCTTAAACTATGTTATAGTTTTAATTACGCTTGAAAGGAAATATTTATAATCTAATAAAGAAAAGGTGCTATTTTTAAGGTTTTAAAGTAAAATCAAAAAATTGAGGATGAATATTTATATCATTAAAATCATTATAAAATTAAAATAATCTTTAAAATTCTAAAAATTAATCTAATGATTTAAATATAAAATTTTATTCAAGTACAAAAGTCATAATAATTTTTAATATACTTATACAATTACGTATTATATAAGTATATTTTTATAATTGTTATTCTAAATCAATTAGATTAAAACTTAAATCGATATAAGAAATTAACATAAAAAATTTTAAAATAACTTAAATATTACATACATTAATATATACACATATAAAATATCTTAACTACTTTAAACCCTATAAAGTTCAATTTCTCCATTTGGCAATTCTTTTCTAGCACTCAAATTATCAAGATAAAATACTTCAAATTTAGGATTTTTAGGTGTTTGATACAAATCTATTAAATAAGGATATTTTTCAAACATCATATTTTTAACTTCTAAATTAGCTTCAAAAATGGCATTAGCCCTAAGTCTTAAGAAAGTACCATCTTTAGCACAAGAACAAAACTCAACACCATTATAATTTTTTATATGCTTAAAAAGTCCTTTAGTATTTGCTGTACAAAAATAAATTCTATTTTCAACAAGTAAAGCACTTTGCATAGGACGCACTCTAGGATTTCCACAAGTACCCAAAGTTGCTAAAAAGGATGGAGTATTATTATCTAAAAATTCTACTATTTCTTTTAAATTCATAAAGACTTCTCTTACATATATAAACCACCATTTATCTTAAGAACATCTCCTGTTACATAAGAAGTATAATCGCTTAATAAAAATGCTACACAATGAGCTACCTCTTCAGGTTCTGCGAAACGTTTTAAAGGAATATTATCTTGATAATATTGTTTAATTTCATCGCTTAGAATTTCTGTCATATCACTTTTTATAAAACCTGGAGTAACACAGTTAAAACGTAGGTTTCTACTAGCTCCTTCTTTAGCAAAAGACTTAGTCATAGCAATCATACCACCTTTACTTGCAGAATAATTTACCTGACCTATATTACCCATTTCTCCTACAATAGAAGCAATATTTACTACTGCACCAAAACGTTTTTTACTCATAATTTTTAAAGCTTCTTTACAACCTAAAAATGCTGAATTTAAATTCATATCTACAATACTACTAAAATCCTCTAATTTCATCCTCAAAGCAAGTTTATCATTTGTTATACCTGCATTATTTACAAGATAACTTAATTCGCCATCACTTTCTACTATAGTCTTAATACCATTTTCAAATTCATCTTCTTTACTGGCATCAAATTTAATAAGTGCAGCATGACCCCCATTTGCAACAATAAATTCTTTTAAAGCATCAGCAAGTTCAGGTTTTGAACGATAATTTATCCAAACTTTAAGACCAAAACTTGCTAAAGTTTTTGCAATAGAAGCTCCAATGCCTTTACTTGCTCCTGTTATTAAAACATTTTTTCCACTAAATTTCATTAATCTATCCTTTTAAATCTTTAAAAATTGAAATCTTAACAAATTTCTTATAAAAAAGGCAAATAAATTAAAATAAAGCTTCATTCATTTCCTTTGGAATTTCAAGATCTAAAATTTTTAACACACTAGCAGCTATATTACTTAACCCCATATTATCTTTAATCTTATAAACCCCTTTAGCTTCTACAAAGACAAACACATCAAAAACAGTATGATTAGTTAATAAATTTCCATTTTTATCTTTCATAGCTTCGCAATTTCCATGATCACTAGTAATAATAAAAGCATATTCATGCTTTCTAGCACACTCTATAATTTCACCCAAACAAGCATCTACTGCCTCTACAGCTTTAATAGCTGCATTAAAATTTCCTGTATGTCCTACCATATCACCGTTTGCAAAATTTACCACTATAAAATCTTCACCTTTTTCAATACCTTTTTTAACCACATCACATACTTCAAAAGCACTCATATCAGGTTTTTCATCATAAGTTTTTACCTTAGGACTTGGAATTAAAATTCTAGTTTCATTTTCCACAAGCTCCTCTTTTCCACCATTAAAAAAGAAAGTAACATGAGCATATTTTTCAGTTTCAGCTGTATGAAGTTGGCTAAGACCTGCCTTAGAAATTACTTCTGAAAGAGTACTTTTAATTTGTTCTTTTTCAAAAAGCACTAAAAGATTAAATTTATCATCATAAACACTCATGGTCAATAAATTATTAAACACTTTATCACGTTTAAAATGATCAAAATTTTTAGCATTTAAAACTTCAATAAGTTGCTTCATCCTATCATTTCTAAAATTAATAAAAATCAAACCATCTTCTTCATTCATGCCCTCATAATTCTCATTTTGAGCTGCTTTTATAAATTCGTCTGTAATATTTTCATCATAGCATTTTTGCATATAATCAATCAAATTAGAAACTTTAAGAGATTTACCCAATAAACAATCATAATATTCTTTAAGTCTATCCCAACGTTTATCTCTATCCATAGCGTAAAAACGACCGCAAAGAGTTGCAAAATGGATCCCTAAATTGTCACAAAAATTTTTCAAATCTTTCATAAAATTTAAACCACTAATAGGACTAACATCACGCCCATCGCTAATTGCATGAGCAAAAACCTCGTTGCCATTTTGAGCACAAATTTCAAGTATAGCTTTAAAATGTGTGTCCATAGAATGCACCCCGCCATCACTATAAAGTCCTATAACATGCAATCTTTTACATTTTGTCAAAAGCTTTTGTAAATTTTCATTTTTTTCCAATTCTTTCGTTTTAATAGCCTGATTAATCCGTACCAAATTTTGATAAATAATTTGACCACTTCCTATACACATATGGCCTACTTCACTATTGCCCATTTGATTTTCTGGTAAACCTACAGCTAAACCACTTGTTTTCAATAAAGAATTAGGCACTTCTTTAAAAAGCCTTTCATAAGTTGGCTTTTTGGCTGCTTGAAAAGCATTAAAATCACTACTTGTGTTATATCCTATTCCATCTGTAATTATTAAAACACATCTTTGTTTCATTTTTCACTCTTTTATAAGAATTTTTTTGGCTAGATTTTACTAAAATAAAACTTTTAAAAAACCAAAAAAAGGTTTGAATTTTGTATTATCTTTCAGATTTAAGTCATTATGCTTTTTTTACATATATTAGCGTACGTGCTGGTTTTGCATTTTTTATCGCCTTATGCTTGTCTTTATTTTTAATACCTCGTTTTATTGTTTGGGCAAAAGCTAAAAATGCCAACCAACCTATTTACCAATACGCCCCACAAAGCCATAAAATAAAATCTCACACTCCAACTATGGGTGGAGTTATCTTTATTAGTAGCGCAATTATTGCAAGTTTATTTTGCATTAAATTTGATAATATTTTTGCTATAAGTGCCTTACTTTGTTTAGTATTTTTTTGTTTTATAGGACTTATAGATGACTTAGGTAAAGTTTTAAAAAAAGACAATCATTCAGGACTTAGCCCTAGAATAAAACTTTTAGCCCAAATTACTGCTGGACTCATTTGTATTTTACCTTTATATTTTAGCAAAGAACTCAGCACAGAACTTTTCATACCTTTTTATAAACACTCTCTTTTTGATATGAAAATTTTTGCTATAGTTTTTTGGGTTTTAGTACTAATTTCTAGCTCCAATGCTGTTAATCTAACAGATGGACTTGATGGTTTAGCAACTGTTCCTAGTATTTTTTCTTTATCAACCTTAGGAATATTTTTATATTTAAGTGGAAATTTAAACTATAGCGAATATTTACTTTTACCAAAAATCCAAGGATTAGGTGAAGTAGTAATCATTTGTGCCGCACTCATTGGAGCTTTAATAGGCTTTTTATGGTATAATTGTTACCCTGCACAAATTTTTATGGGCGATAGTGGAAGTTTAACTTTAGGTGGATTTATAGGATTTTTAGCCATTATAAGCAAAAATGAAATTTTACTTTTACTTATAGGATTTATTTTTGTTCTTGAAACTATTTCAGTAATTTTACAAGTAGGAAGTTTTAAAATTTTTAACAAAAGGGTTTTTAAGATGGCTCCCATTCATCATCATTTTGAAAAAATAGGATGGGTAGAAAATAAAATCATAGTACGTTTTTGGATGATAGCCTTATTAGCTAATCTGCTTGCACTTGCCTCAATAAAGTTAAGATAATGAAAATTTCACTTTTTGGATATGGAAAAACTACACGCGCAATAGCTCAAAACTTAACAAAACAATTTGGCACTTTTAATATTTATGATGATCATTTTAAAAAAGCAAGCAAAGATGTATGGGGCAATAAACTCTTAAATCCTAAAGATTTTAATGAAAATACAAGCAAACTTGAAATTCCAAGTCCTGGATTTCCACCTAATCATACCCTTATCAAACAAGCAAAAAATCTACAAAGTGAATATGACTTTTTTTATGATGCCATGCCAAAATCTGTATGGATAAGTGGAACTAATGGTAAAACAACCACAACACAAATGAGTGCACATTTACTCTCACGTATAGGTGCACTTGCGGGTGGAAATATAGGCACACCTTTAGCACAACTTAATGCTCAAGCAAAACTTTGGATACTTGAAACTTCCTCTTTTACCTTGCATTATACACGCATAGCAAAACCTGAAATTTATGTACTTTTACCCATACATCCTGATCATCTTTCTTGGCATGGAAATTTTCAAAATTACATAGAAGCTAAACTTAGTGTTTTACAAAGGATGAATGAATGTGATGTAGCAATATTACCAAAACCATATACAAATACCCCAACAAAAGCTCATATTATCAGCTATGAAAACAAAGAAGAGCTTGCAAAAAAATTCCATATCAAAACAGAAAATATTCCCTTTAAAAGCCCTTTTTTACTTGATGCTATTATGGCTTTAAGTATAGAAAAAATTTTACTTGATACTTTAAGCTATGAACTCTTAAATCATTTTATATTAGAAGAAAATAAACTTGAAGAATTAAAAGACAGTCAAAATAGACTTTGGGTTAATGATACAAAAGCTACTAATGAAAGCGCTGCAATGGCTGCGCTAAATCGCTATAAAGATAAAAAAATCCATCTTATCATAGGTGGAGATGATAAAGGGGTTAACTTAAGCGATTTATTTTGCTTTATGAAAAATTTAAATATCGAACTTTATATCATAGGCGCTAGCACACAAAAAATGTTTGATTATGCAAGAAAAATCAATTTAAAAGCCCATAAATGTGAAATATTACAAAAAGCTGTGATGGAAATTTCAAAACAACTAAAAATTGATGAAGTAGCACTTCTAAGTCCTGCTTGTGCAAGTTTAGATCAATTTAGCTCCTATGTACAACGTGGAGAAGTCTTTAAAGAATCCATAAAACAACTTTAATATTCTTTAGAATTTTAATCTATTTCATTATTTTTGTATGCAAATTACTTTATCTTATAAAAACATTGTTTATCAATAAATTTTAATACAATTTTGCTATTTTTTAATCTTAGAAAAATTCAACAAACAAATTAAAATAGTAAAAACAAAAGGTATAATGTAATTAATATCCACTTTGTCATAAACAAAAAATAAAGTAAAAATGATAATAAAAAAAGAATATGAATTCGCCTTAGAAACTAGCTTTCCCACAAGATTTGCCTCATATTTTTGTGCTAAAGAACTGCGAATGATATTCTACTCATATTAAAACAAAGCCCAAGAATAAAAACAGAAATGACTTTAAAAACAAAACCTTGTCCAAACCCTAAAACAAAATAACAAGCAAGAGTAAAAGTATACTGAATTTATAATGTATGACGGTGCCATATTTTTTTTAGAAAGCAAAATACTAGAACATATCATGCCCAAACCCATTACAGCATCTAAGATTCCAACTTCTGCCATAGCTCCTTTTTCAAAAGCAACTTGCACAGGAAGCATGAAATTAAAAATAGCTAAAGTCTGCCATATTAACACCAAAGACAATTCTAAACTAGATATTTTTATTTTTTATCCACACTCACTTCTTCTTTTAATTCTCCTTGATTTGTGTGATAAAACATACCTATAAAAAAATAAATAAAAAAAGCAAAGCACTTACTAAAATAACAATTTGTGGGTTATCTTTAAAAATAAAAGCTGAGATAATAGGTCCTAGCATTAAACTTACTTGATTTACACTCATAGATAAAGAGCTAAATTTAAGAATTTTTTTCCTCTATATAAGCCTTAGCTAAATCTGCAAATCACGACTCCCAACTTGATTCCATAATAAAAAAGAAAAACCAAAACACTGTATTTAAAATAAGAATTACAATTTGATTGTGTGCAAAAAATAAAAGCAAAGAAATAAAAAAAGAAGCAAGAAGTGCAAAAGCTGTAAGCTTTGAACCACTCATTGTTTTATTCTTATAAAACAAAGGGACAAGAATAACAGGCAAAAAAAAGTCAAAGCAACTAAAATAGCTAAATAAGAAAAAGAATCATTTCTTGTAGCCATAAGCCAATTAATCACGAGGATTAAAGCTCCACAACTTAAATGATAAAGCCTTGAAAGAAAGATATAAACATACATTACTCAAGCTCAAAAATTTGTTCGCTTAAGGTATTTGCCAAATCAATAGGTAAATTTGTTTTTTCTTTGAAAAAATGATTTTCCCAAGAAAATTCCACAACCCCTTCTCTTGCATTCCAATCTTTTGCTACCACGCTTTCATTTCCAATACTTGTTGTGATTTTTATGCTTGTAAGTTCTTTAGGAAATTCTCTTGGTAGATTTATCTTTTTTATTTTTCCCGCTTTGGCCTTTAAAAAGGCTATACTCGAAGTTCTTTTTGGTTTTGGGATTTTAAAATTAGATAAATCTACACCCAAATAAGATGCAATATGTAAATAATAAGGATTAAACTCAAAAGCATTTTCAATTTGATCCATAATCCCATCTCCACCTGTTCTTGCTCCAACTTCTATGAGATAAAATTCACCTTCTTTGATTTTAATCTCTACATGAGCTATACCTCTATCAATACCTAAAGCCTTACAAGCTTTATGAGCTAAATCATTTAAAGTATGATCATTTTGTCTATGACTTGGCACCAAATGTGCCATTTCACTAAAATAAGGTTCATCTGAAAGATATTTTTCACTCACACAATAAACAACCATCAAAATATCTATTCTTATTTAAGACTCCTTGTTTATCAGCTATAAAAATTTTAGCATCACTTGCTTTTCTTGCCCCAGCTAAAGCTCTTTCTCTTAAGTATTGATTTACTCCAAGTAAAAGTATAAATTTTTGCATTGATTAATCCTTTTTAAAAACAACAAGCGTAGACTATTTAATACATAGTCTTTTTTAAAACCAAAAGAACAAATTTCTTTTATAAGTTCATCCTTTTCTAAATAAGGTATAACTTCTATACATTTTTCAAAAAGTAAAAAATATATGTTACTATTATTTACAAGTATAAAACCTTAACCAATGATTTAAAAGATGAAATTAAACTCAATGCATTTCTTTTTTTCTATAATTCTTTTACCTATCTTCAACCTTCAATCATTTCTTTATTAAACTCTACTATTTCACAAGAATCATAAGCCTTAATAATCAAACTATTACTCCTTGCTTCAAGTAAAAATACTTTAAAATTTAAATTATAAATTTTCATATTTTATCAAGACACTTTATAAATCCTCATTTAATAATTTAAATTTAAAAACACTATAAACTTTTAAACATGCTTACTAAAATATTAAAACCAAAGCATGATAAATTATAAGTGCTAAGAATATATAAACAAGTAACAACACAATAATAATATATAAGAATTCTATTTTAGTGATACTAAAAATTATAATAAATTAAAAAACCAATAAGTTAGAATATATAAATTAAAAAATCTTAAAGCTAAAAACCATTCAACTCATATTCTCATCATTACCATTTAATTCTATCAATACATAAAACTTATTTAATAAATAAATTAATTTTTCAATTTAAAAATAAAAAATACTATAAGCATAAATATTAAAAATATAAATAATATATTATACAAGTATAAATACTATAAAATAAACCATAAGCCTCTACACAATAATAATTTAAAAGATTGAAATAAAAGAAAGAAAAACTAAGAATAATAAAGCAGTCTAACAAGTCCGCAATGAGTTACTTTCCCCCTGCCAGTAAGGCGTAGTATCATCACCCACGATGTGCTTAGCTTCTTGGTTCGGGATGGAGCAAGGCGTTTCCACATCTGTATAATCACGGACATTGTTATTTAAATATTCTTTGAAAAATCTAGTTTAGAATAAAGCTTTTATTTTTTAGTTTTTATTCTTTTTTATTTCTTTTCTTCTTTTTTATTTTTTAAATTTATTATTATCTTTAATAAGTTTTTATTTTAGAATATTTAAAAAACAATGTTAAGAGCAAGTTCTAATATAAACTTTACTTGTAAGATTTCTATTAAGCTTAAAAATATAATTTTTCTAAAAGATTTCATATAAAAATATTTAAAGCTTTATTAAAAACCTTAACAAGGAAGTGATGCTTTATAAAGATAAGCCAAACGCTCTATTAGTACTGGTCAGCTAAAGGACTTTCATCCATTACACATCCAGCCTATCAAACTAGTAGTCTTCTAGAGAGCTTAGAGAAGATTCATCTTAGAGTGAGCTTCACGCTTAGATGCTTTCAGCGTTTATCCTTTCCAAACTTAGCTACGCTGCGATGCTCTTGGCAGAACAACAGCTACACCAGTGGTTTGTTCAACCCGGTCCTCTCGTACTAGGGTCAAATCTCTTCAATCTTCTTACGCCCACGGCAGATAGGGACCGAACTGTCTCACGACGTTCTGAACCCAGCTCGCGTACCGCTTTAAATGGCGAACAGCCATACCCTTGGGACCTGCTCCAGCCCCAGGATGCGATGAGCCGACATCGAGGTGCCAAACCTCCCCGTCGATGTGAGCTCTTGGGGGAGATCAGCCTGTTATCCCCGGGGTACCTTTTATCCTTTGAGCGATGGCCCTTCCACACAGAACCACCGGATCACTAAGACCGACTTTCGTCTCTGCTTGACTTGTATGTCTTGCAGTTAAGCTGGCTTATACCTTTATACTCTACGAACGATTTCCAACCGTTCTGAGCCAACCTTTGTAAGCCTCCGTTATTATTTGGGAGGCGACCGCCCCAGTCAAACTACCCACCAGACATTGTCCCACTTGAGGATAACTCAAGCTGGTTAGCTACCCAAATAAGAAAGAGTGGTATCTCAACAATGGCTCCTATATAACTAGCGTCATATACTCAAAGCCTCCCACCTATCCTGCACATTCTTATCCAAATAGCAGTGTCAAGCTGTAGTAAAGGTCCACGGGGTCTTTCCGTCTTGCCGCGGATAGGAGGAATTTTCACCTCCACTACAATTTCACTGGATCCCTCTTTGAGACAGCTCCCATCTCGTTACGCCATTCATGCAGGTCGGTATTTAACCGACAAGGAATTTCGCTACCTTAGGACCGTTATAGTTACGGCCGCCGTTTACTCGGGCTTCGATCAAGAGCTTTGCTAATGCTAACCCCATCAATTAACCTTCGAGCACCGGGCAGGCGTCACACCCTATACATCCTCTTACGAGTTAGCAGAGTGCTGTGTTTTTGGTAAACAGTCGGGAGGGACTCTTTGTTGTAAGTTTCTTCGCTTTTGGAGTAAATCCTAATACGAAGCGAACCACACCTTATACCGAAGATACGGTGCTATTTTGCAGAGTTCCTTAAAGAGAGTTCTTCCACGCGCCTTAGAATACTCATCCCACCCACCTGTGTCGGTTTACGGTACGGGCAACATTAGCTAAACTTAGAAACTTTTCTTGGCTCGACGGCATCAGGGGTTCTTCTATCCATCCGAAGACTTCAAAAAGCCTTTAAGATCTCAGAGTATTCTTATACGGATTTGCCTGTATAAGCTCCTACATCCTTAGACTAGCACTTCCATCCGCTAGCCCCCTTAGCCCTAAGCGTCCTTCCATCGCACACTAATGTTGGTATTGGAATATTAACCAATTTGCCATCGTCTACCCCTTTCGGACTCGACTTAGGACCCGACTAACCCTACGATGACGAGCATCGCGTAGGAAACCTTGGGTTTACGGCGTTAATGATTCTCACATTAATTATCGCTACTCATGCCTGCATGCTCACTTCTATTCGCTCGAGCACTCCTTACCGGTATACCTTCAACGCAAATAGAACGCTCTCCTACCACTTGCACACAACTTAAACTACTTAGCTTTAAGTATATTATGACTTAAATTTTATTTCTGTTTTTAATTCTATAAAAATCAGTAAAAATATAACTTACCTTGTTTTATATTTTAAACTTAAATAATCTAAGTTGTGTGCAAGTCTACAGCTTCGGTACTTACTTTAGCCCCGTTATATTTTCCGCGCGAAATCACTAGACCAGTGAGCTATTACGCTTTCTTTAAAGGATGGCTGCTTCTAAGCCAACCTCCTGGTTGTTTAAGTAAGTTCACATCGTTTTCCACTTAAGTAAGATTTGGGGACCTTAGCTGGTAGTCTGGGTTGTTTCCCTCTTGACGACGGATTTTATCACTCGCCGCCTGACTGCTGTGATTACATATAAGGTATTTGGAGTTTGATAGGGTTTGGTACATTGGTGTATGCCCTAGCCCATTCAGTGCTCTACCCCCTTATACTACGACACAACGCTATACCTAAATATATTTCGGAGAGAACCAGCTATCACGAAGTTTGATTGGCCTTTCACCCCTATCCACAAGTCATCCCGGGGCTTTTCAACGCCTATGGGTTCAGTCCTCCACTAGTTCTTACACTAGCTTCAACTTGCTCATGGATAGATCACTTCGTTTCGGGTCTGCAGCATCTGACTAAGCGCCCTATTCAGACTCGCTTTCGCTACGGCTTCGCGTTTGCTTAACCTTGCCAGACACCACAACTCGCAGGCTCATTATGCAAAAGGCAGTCCATCACACTGTATTGCTACATAGTGCTCTGAATGATTGTAAGCAAATGGTTTTAGGTTCTATTTCACTCTGATCACCTCAGTTCTTTTCACCTTTCCCTCACGGTACTTGTACGCTATCGATCTGGTATTAGTATTTAGGGTTGGATCGTGGTCGACCCAGCTTCAGACAGGATTTCTCGTGTCCCGCCCTACTCAGGATACTGCTAGCTAAGGTTTGTTTTTCGCATACGGGACTATCACCCTCTATGGCTATACTTTCCAGAATGTTTTGCTAAACTCACCTCTTGCACATTGCAGTCCTACAACCCCCAGTGCAAGCACTGGGTTTGCCCTCTTGCGCTTTCGCTCGCCGCTACTGACGCAATCTCTATTGATTTCTTTTCCTAAGGGTACTAAGATGTTTCAATTCCCCTCGTTCGCTCCTATATAGGTAATGTATATCTCTATACATTGGGTTGCCCCATTCGGAAATCTACGGATCAAAGTTTCTTGACAACTCCCCGTAGCTTATCGCAGTCTAGTACGTCCTTCATCGCCTTTACCAGTCAAGGCATCCACCATTCGCTCTTAGTAGCTTACCTTTTTATCTTTTTTAGTTTTAAATTCACTAAAAAAGTTTTTGCATAAAAGCTATTAAATAGATTCATATAAGCATATTTATATATAAGCATTAGATTATATATAAAGATTATATAAATATTATTTTGAGCTTTTTTATTCTAAAACGCATCACTTCCTTGTTAAAGTTTTTAAATAATTTAAATAAAATGTTTTTTATCTTAAGACGGAAAGCATTCAAATACTTATAATCAAGCAAAGAATATAAGCTGTGAATTTGAAACTTATCTTTAGTGTTTAAGTTCTTTGATAGTATTAGCATTAACTTAATAAATCTTAATTTAAATATAGAAATATTTTAATTCCTAATTTAAATACATATAATTATATATTCTATAAATATAGAAATATTTGCTATAAATTATAGAAATATTTAAGTATTTAATTTCAATAAGTATTTATATAAGTATTTAGCTAATAATACTTAATAGTACTAACTAAAGAAAAGATAAAAGCATTTTATGCTTTAACAAGTTTAGTAAAATTGTTTTTATTAAAACTTGCTTGTGACTCTTAACAATGATAAGTTAAAGAACATATTCTTAAAAAGTTTTATTGATTGATTTTTAAGAAGTGAAAGTTGAAATTATACAAGAATAAGCTTAAGGGAAGATGAAATTTTTAAAAAGATACCTAAATTAATGAATAAGCTACTACAAGCATGACTCCAGCTGTAAAAAGATTTATAAAACTTATAAATTTAGGATTTTTCATATATTTACTCAAAAATTTAACTCCATAACCCAAAGAAAAAAACCATACAAAAGAAGCACTAAAAGTGCCTAAAGCAAAAAAATTTTCTCTTCAATGTTGAAATTAAGTGCTGCTGCGCCTACAAGAAGGATAGTATCTAAGTATACTTGAGGATTTAAATAAGTAAAAGCTAAAGTTAAAAATATAGTTTTTTTCAAAGAATTAACATTGTTTATTTCATCTTCTTTTATAACTTGCTTTATCAAAGCAGCTTTTAAAGAAATATAAGCATAAAATAAAGTAAATACTGTACCACAAAGCGCTAAAATAAAATGAAAAATTTTGTTTTTAGCTAAAAATTCACCAACTCCAAAAATTCCTATACCCATTAAAAAAATATCAGATAAAAAACAAAGTAAACAAATAATAAAACATATCTTTTAAGTAAAGCTTGTTTAATAATAAAAGCATTTTGAGCGCCAATAGCTACTATTAAAGAAAGAGCGAATAAAAAACCTTTTAAAAATACTATACTCATTATATTTTTTTAAATATCTATTTAAAACAAGCATAAAAATGCTCATTTTTACCTTGAAGAATAGGTATATTTAAAGCACATTCTTTACTTGCTAAAGGACAACGCGTTCTAAAAACACAACCACTTGGTGGATTTATAGGAGAGGGCAACTCCCCTTCTAAAAACTGAATTTTTTTATTTCTTTCTATATTAGGATCTGGAATAGGTATAGCTGAAAGTAAAGCTTGGGTATAAGGATGCTTTACTTTATTATAAAGTTGATCACAATTTGCTATTTCAACTAAATTGCCCAAATACATCACTAAAACTCTATCTGAAATATGCTTTATAATAGACAAATCATGGGCAATAAAAATTAAAGATAATTGAGTTTGTTTTTGTAAATTTTTAAGCAAATTAACTACTTGAGCTTGTATAGAAACATCTAAAGCTGAAACAGGTTCATCGCACACTATTAATTTAGGTTCTAAAATTAATGCTCTAGCAAGCCTACTTTTTGCATCATTTGTTCAACTTTTTCTTTAATTTTTCTAGCACTCATTTTAGGAAAATAAATTTTTATATGGTTCTGCAATAATATCACCTATATTCATACAAGGATTTAAAGAAGCTAAAGGATCTTGAAAAATCATTTGTATATCTTTTCTTGTACTTTTCCATTCTTGCTTATTTTGCTTTTCTATATTTTTTCCAAGCCAAATTATATGTCCACTCAAATCTTTATTTAATCCTAAAAGAGCCTTAGCTAAAGTTGATTTTCCACGACCTGATTCACCAACTATACCTAAAGTTTCACCTTTGTAAAGTTCAAAATTTATTTTATTAACAACTTTCATTTTATTTTTTTTATTTCTAAAAAAACCTTCATTGGTTTTAATTGTATAAAATATACTTAAATCTTTAACTTCTAAAAGTAATTCTTTCATAAACAACTCCTTATTAGATCTATTGGGGCAAAACATGACCTTTTTTTATTTGGATAAAACTCTTCTAAAATAGGATTTTTTAAACAAATCTCTTTTGCAAACATACATCTAGGAGCAAAAGGGCAACCTTTTGGAAGATTAAGCAAATCAGGAGGATTTCCTCGAATCAAATGAAGCTCTTTTTTTGCAAATCTAAACGTGGAATAGTTTTTATAAGCCCTAAAGTATAAGGATAAGTTGGATAATAAAAAATATCCTCTACATTAGCATATTCCATAACCCTACCAGCATACATAACTAAAACATTATCACAAGAATTTGCAACAACTCCCAAATCATGAGTAATTAAAATAATAGCCATATCTAATTCTTTTTGCAATTCTTTAAGTAAAGCCATAATTTGCGCTTGCACTGTTACATCTAAAGCTGTAATAGGTTCATCTGCTATTAAAAGTTTAGGTTTACATAAAAGAGCCATAGCAATCATGATTCTTTGTCTCATTCCCCCAGAAAGCTCATGAGGATACATTTGCATTCTTTTTTTAGCTTCTGGAATTTTTACTGCATCTAGCATATGAAGCGATTCAGTAAAAGCTCTTTTATAAGTCATTTTTTTATGTACAATCAAAACTTCCATAAGCTGATCTCCTAATTTCATATAGGGATTTAAAGAAGTCATAGAATCTTGAAAAATAATAGATATTTTTTCCAAACGTAAAGCATTCATCTTCTTAGAATTTAAATTTAAAATTTCTTCACCTTCAAATAAAATAATACCCTCAACTATACTATTTTTTGCCAACAAACCTAGTAAAGCAAATACACTTTGAGACTTTCCAGAACCTGATTCTCCAACTATTCCAAGGGTTTGACCTTTATTTAAACTAAAACTTATATCATTAACAGCTTTTACAACTCCATCTGCTGTTTTAAAACTAATTTTTAAATTTTTAACTTCTAATAACATTTTATCTATCTTTTGGATCTAAAGCGTCTCTTAAACCATCGCCTATAAAATTAAAACAAAACAAAGTTATAACTAAAAAAGTTGATGGAAATCCAATCAACCAAGGAGTTTGCTCTATAGAACTTATTCCATCATTCATCAAAGAACCCCAAGACCTAAAAAGCTCAAAAATGACTCAAACAATATCATTCCAGGAACAAGCAAAGATGCATACACAATTACAAGTCCTAATAAATTGGGTATTATATGTTTAAAAATAATGCTTCTTGTGCTAACACCGCATACCAAAGCAGCTTGAACAAATTCTTTGTTTTTAAGACTTAAAGTTTGTCCTCTTACTATCCTTGCCATATCAAGCCAACTAACCGCCCCTATAGCAACAAAAATTAAAAAAATACTTTGTCCAAAAAATGTAATTAAAAGTATGACAAGAAACATAAAAGGCAAAGCAGAAAAAATCTCTAAAATTCTCATCATGATAATATCTGTCTTACCTCCTATATATCCAGAACTTGCTCCATAAATTACTCCAATAACTATAGCCATTAAAGCACCTATAATACCAACTAATAAAGAAATTCTACCGCCCATAGCCACTCTTACAAATAAATCCCTACCTGAATTATCAGTCCCAAAATAATGTCCATTTTCAAAACTAGGTGCTGAAGCAATCAAAGCAAAATCTGTTTGATCATAATCATATTGTGATAAAATAGAACCAAAAAGAGAGAATAAAATCACTATAATAATAAAAGCCAAACTAATCATTGCGGCCTTATTTTTAAAAAATCTTCTCATAGCATTTTGCCATAAACTCCTTCCTTTTAGAATTTTATAATCTAAAATCTGAGGATATTTAGCTTGCTTTTCCCAATCTTTCCTAAGTTCTTCTAAATTTACATCAAGAATTCTTGCCAAATCTTTAACTAATTTTTTTGTTTTATATCCATTAAATAAATTCATCTTACACCTTAATTTGTTATTTTAGGATCCAAAAAAGCATAAATAATATCAGCTATAGCATTAAAAAGTATAGTAAAAAATCCTACTATAATAGTCAAAGAAAGCACTAAAGAATAATCTCTATTTAAAGCCCCGTTAACAAAAAGCTGTCCTACACCTGGAATAGTAAAAAAAAGTCTCTATAACCACTGACCCTGTAATAATACCAACAAAAGCTGGAGATAAATAAGAAACCACAGGAATTAAAGCAGGTTTTAAAGCATGATAAACTAAGATTCTAAAAGAAGATAAACCTTTAGCTTTTGCAGTTCTTATAAAATCAGAATGTAAAATTTCTATCATTGAACCTCTAGTAATTCTAGAAATTGTAGCAATATAAGCAACACATAAAGCCAAAACTGGCAAAATTAAGTATTGAACTTCCCCATTATTCCATCCACCAGATGGTAAAACATTCAACTTAATAGCAAAAATCAAAACAAGCAAGGGTGCTATAATAAAACTTGGTAAAACAACTCCTATCATAGCAAAAGTCATAATACAATAATCTATTATTCTATTTTGGTTCAAAGCGGCTATAATTCCTACACTCACTCCTAATACAACAGCCACAATAAAAGCCATAACTCCTAATACAACAGCCACAATAAAAGCCATAACTCCTAAAACGATAGAAACTAAAAAAGATTGAGACAAAAGATCATTTACCGATAAATCTTTATAAACAAAACTAGGACCAAAATCCCCACGAATTAAATCCTTAAGATAAACCCCATATTGAACAATAAGAGGTTTATCCAAACCATACTTAGCATTAATATTAGCCATAACTTCTGATGGGTATACTTTTTCTCCCATAAAAGGACTTCCAGGAGCCAGTCTCATTAAGAAAAAAGAAATCGTAATGAGAATAAATAAAGTAGGAATAGCTTGCAAAATACGAAAAAGAATGAATTTTAACATTAAAATCCTTAATGCTCCAAAATATAAACATCTTTAAAATAATAATTTTGTGAAGGTTTAATTTTAAATCCTTTAACATAAGGTTTTACAAGTTGACTTTTTGTATAAAAATAAACAGGTATTAAAGGAACTTCTTGATCTAAAATTTCTTCTGCTTGTGCGTAAAATCGAGCTCTTTGTTCTTCAGTTTTTGCTTTATAAGCTTGTTTAATAGCCTTATCATACTGAACATTTTTAAAACCTGAAGTATTATTAGATGAGTCTGATAAAAAAGTATTTAAAAAACTACTAGCTTCATCATAATCAGAACACCAACCCGCTCTAGCCATTTGATGTTGTCCTAAATGTCTAGTTGAAAGAAAGGTTTTCCATTCTTGATTTTGTAATTTAATATTAATTATACTTCCTAAATTTTGTTTCCATATAGAAGAAGCAGCTATAGCTAGTTTTTTATGATCTTCATTAGTATTATATAAAAGAGTAAAATTTAAAGGATTATCTTTATTATATCCTGCCTCATTAAGAAGTTTAATAGCCTCTTTATGACGTTTATTATCATCCCATTTAGACCATTGCGGTAATGAAATAAATTCAGCTGCATTAATAGCAGGTGGAGAAAAAACAAAAGCAGGAATTTGTCCCTGTCTTAAAATTTTATCTGTGATAATATTTCTATCTAAAGCCATAGAAAGAGCTTGACGTACTTTTATATTATCAAAAGGTGGATTTTTAACATTAAATTCATAAAAATAAGTACATAAAACCGGTCCTATATTTAATTCTTGAGCATAATCTTTATGTACACTATCTAAAAGTTCTAAAGGAAATTCACCTACATCAAGTTTTCCTGATCTGTATCTTGTATAAGCTACCGAAGAATTTTGAATTTGAAGCAAAGTCAACTTATCAAGTAAGACTTTTTTAACATCCCAATAATAAGGATTTTTAGATAATTTAGCTTCTTCATTAAGCACCAAAGAATCTAATTTAAAAGCTCCATTACCCACTATATTTTTAGGTTCACTCCAAGCATCTCCTAATTTTTCTACTAATTTTTGCGGAACAGGAGAAAGTACATAAAATTCAGTTAAAAGATCTGCAAAAGGCACAGAATCTTCTAAATGCAAAACCAAAGTATAGTCATCTTTAGCCTCTACACCTAATGCTTCAGGACTCATTTGACCATTTAAAATAGCTGAAGCATTAAGAAGCTTCATATAAGTTAAAAAAGATGCATAAGGTGAAGCAGTCTTAGGATCAACTAATCTTCTCCAAGCAAAAACAAAATCTTTAGCCGTAACATTATCCCCATTAGACCATTTAGCATCTTTCCTAAGATTAAAAGTCCAAGTTTTATAATCATCGCTATGATTCCAAGTCAAAGCTACTCCAGGTATAAGCTTATCGTTTTCATCAGAAATAACCAAAGTTTCAAACAAACTTCTAGCAAATACCCCCTCAGGAACTCCTTCTACCTTAGCAGGATCTAAAGATTGAGGAGCAGCACCAGCATTATAAATAAAATTCTGTTCTTTGGCCAACTTTTCTTCTATTGTAAAAGCAAAAAGAACACTTGCAAATAATAAAATAATATAAATTACTTTTTTTATCATTAAAATTTCCTCCTTTTTGGTATTTAATTTATAATATTTTATAAACACTTGTGTTTAATTAAAAAATTATATTTTTACCAAACAAAAATAATATAAGTTTCAAAAATAAACATTTTTTATTAAAAATAACTTATATTAAATGAGATATCTAATAATAAAATTAAAAAATAGTAAAAATATTACAAAAATAAGTATATAAATTAAATAATGTTTCAAAAATACACTAGAAATTTTAAATATTTAATTTTATAAAACCCAAAAATCCTAATTTTCTTAAAACATGTATTAATCAATCACTCCAATCTTCTTACACAATCAAGCTAATAATTTTATTTATCAAATCAATAAAAAATAAATTATGATTTTAATTAAAACTCTTGAACTTAAAATACTTCAATAAGAATTATATTTTTAATTTAATAATTATTTATATTAAATATAATTCAAAAATATCAAATCAATAAAAAACCATTGTTAAAAATATGAAAGATTCATAAATTAATAAATAAAATAATCATAAATTTCACATAAGTAATTATTATTTAATTTTTATAATTTAATATGACTTATCAATTTAAAAAATCTAAAATCAATTATTAAATATATAAAAATGTAATTTATTAAAATTTATAATAAAAAATAAAGTTTTTGAATTTTCCATTAAATAATATTTTTCTTATATCTTGTTTTAATTATATATAATGGTATTCATAGTATAAGATAATAAAAAGATTTAAAATAGGCTAAGATTGACATTTATGGTGGGCCTAACAAGACTTGAACTTGTGACCTCACCCTTATCAGGGGTGCACTCTAACCAGCTGAGCTATAGGCCCTTTGTATGGTGGAGAATAGCGGGATCGAACCGCTGACCTCCTGCGTGCAAAGCAGGCGCTCTCCCAGCTGAGCTAATTCCCCATTAGGAAGATGATATACTCATCTGCTCTTAATTGTTTTATCAATCTTTAAAATCTAAACAAGGATGATTGAGTTTATATTGAAGCAACTGTTGTGAGACTAGTTACTTTGTACTCTAGAAAGGAGGTGATCCAACCGCAGGTTCTCCTACGGTTACCTTGTTACGACTTCACCCCAGTCGCTGATTCCACTGTGGACGGTAACTATTTTAGTATTCCGGCTTCGAGTGAAATCAACTCCCATGGTGTGACGGGCGGTGAGTACAAGACCCGGGAACGTATTCACCGTAGCATGGCTGATCTACGATTACTAGCGATTCCGGCTTCATGCTCTCGAGTTGCAGAGAACAATCCGAACTAAGACATATTTTATAGATTTGCTCCACCTTGCGGTATTGCGTCTTATTGTATATGCCATTGTAGCACGTGTGTCGCCCTGGGCATAAGGGCCATGATGACTTGACGTCGTCCACACCTTCCTCCTCCTTACGAAGGCAGTCTATTTAGAGTGCTCAGCCAAACTGTTAGCAACTAAATACGTGGGTTGCGCTCGTTGCGGGACTTAACCCAACATCTCACGACACGAGCTGACGACAGCCGTGCAGCACCTGTCTCTAAGTTCTAGCAAGCTAGCACCCTCATATCTCTATAAGGTTCTTAGGATATCAAGCCCAGGTAAGGTTCTTCGCGTATCTTCGAATTAAACCACATGCTCCACCGCTTGTGCGGGTCCCCGTCTATTCCTTTGAGTTTTAATCTTGCGACCGTACTCCCCAGGCGGTACACTTAATGCGTTAGCTGCATTACTGAGATGACTAGCACCCCAACAACTAGTGTACATCGTTTAGGGCGTGGACTACCAGGGTATCTAATCCTGTTTGCTCCCCACGCTTTCGCGCCTTAGCGTCAGTTAAGTTCTAGCAGATCGCCTTCGCAATGGGTATTCTTGGTGATATCTACGGATTTTACCCCTACACCACCAATTCCATCTGCCTCTACCTTACTCTAGATTATCAGTTTCCCAAGCAGTTTAATGGTTAAGCCATTAGATTTCACAAGAGACTTGATAATCCGCCTACGCGCCCTTTACGCCCAGTGATTCCGAGTAACGCTTGCACCCTCCGTATTACCGCGGCTGCTGGCACGGAGTTAGCCGGTGCTTATTCCTTAGGTACCGTCAAAATTCTTCCCTAAGAAAAGGAGTTTACGCTCCGAAAAGTGTCATCCTCCACGCGGCGTTGCTGCGTCAGGGTTTCCCCCATTGCGCAATATTCCCTACTGCTGCCTCCCGTAGGAGTCTGGACCGTGTCTCAGTTCCAGTGTGACTGATCATCCTCTCAGACCAGTTAAGCGTCATAGTCTTGGTGAGCCATTACCTCACCAACTAACTGATACTATATAGTCTCATCCTACACCGAAAAAACTTTCCCTACTTAACTTGTGTTAAGTAGGAGTATAGAGTATTAGCAGTCGTTTCCAACTGTTGTCCTCTTGTGTAGGGCAGATTAACTATACCTTACTCACCCGTGCGCCACTAATCCACTTCTAGCAAGCTAGAAGTTTCATCGTTCAACTTGCATGTATTAGGCACGCCGCCAGCGTTCACTCTGAGCCAGGATCAAACTCTCCATAATAATTATAGATAGTTTAATCTTTTTCTTCAAAGAAAAAGTATATTTAAAGAATAAAATTTTATTTTTATTCTTAATATTAGATTGATAGATTTTACATAATTGCTTATGCCTAAATCTTTTTTGGCTCAATCGATCACTTATTTAGATTTTAAAGATTGACTCATAAGAATTGAAATAACAATATTAAATTATAAAGAACAAGAACAAAAACAAAAAATCATTTTTAAAAGAAAAGTTTAAATTAAAAAAATAAGATTTATAAAAAAACTTTAAAAGATAAAGCCTAATTTATAAAATCTAGCTTGGTGAAACTTTATAATTTAAAAGATTTTAAGTCCTTTTTTTAAAAAAGGAAATGAAATTATAACTAATTAAGCTTAAAGAGGAATTAAAGAAAATAAAGACTTATTATATATTAGAACATTTATAGTCTTTATTTTTTATACTGATATATTGCTCATTAAGCGTTTTAAATTTTGGAATATAAGCATAACCACTAAGTGTATCTATGAGTATACAAAGAGTGTGTTTTTTTGATGACAATCGAATAATGCAATTTGAATTCTTTTTAGCTAAAGTTTTCTCGTAAATATTATTGGCATTTTTTAATGGAGAATATACTCTTCCTAAATCATCAAAAATTAATCTAGTAGCTCCTGAACAAGATCCTTTAAATTCTACTTTTTCTATTCCAAATCTCTTTGTAATATTAAATCTTTTTGTAGTTCTTTCATTATCTTTATCAATAACACCACTTTGACCTGAATTCATCAATTTATTAGGATTTACTATATCTACAGCAATTTCCCTATCTAAATTAGCTTCTTTCTTACCTAAATTAGCATTCCCATCACCATTTTTATCTAAAAAAATTGTATAAGTTTGATCATAATTAGTAGCCGCTGATTTAATAAAATAAATTTGCCATCTGCTTTTATACCATTCTTTTTTCGCAACTGCTAATTCATCAATTCTAAAACTTTCTTGCATCATAGCTAAAGTTCTTGTATATTGTATATCATTAAGAATTTGACTAGCACCCTCTAGTAAATAATCCTTTTTTAGATAAATATTCCCTAAACTAAAAATTATATTTAAAATTAATATCATTAAAATCACTTCTAAAAAACTAAAAGCTTTAATCATAATTTATAATTTGATAAATTTTTTCATACTTTCCAAATTTTATCTTGATAATTTTTTCATTTGGATTTATTTTTTTTCTGTTATTTAAAAGTTTTAAATAAACAACCTTACTATCTTTAATTCCATAAAATTGTAATCGTTTTTGTAAATTTGGCTCTGTTTTAAGCTCTAAAACACCTTCCTTTTTTAATTCTAAAGCTAACTCTTTAACAAAATGATAATTATTAGCAAAATGACGTTGGGGTTCATTTATAAAAAAATACAATATTTGGTTAGCTACAATTACAAAATAACATAATATTAAAAAAATTATAGCACATTCTATAAAAATTTTATATTTTAATCTAAAAACTGGTAATCGCACTCTATAACTTTGCATCAATGTTTTAACAAGTAATGGAGTACAAATAACACAAAAAGGTAAAAAATCATCTAAAAAAAGTTTTTGTCTTAAAGAAAGTAAAGAACAAAAAACAAAAGTTACACTCATTAAAAACCATAATAAATTTTTATGTTTTTGAAAAGTTAAACGATAAATAGTGTAAAAAAAGTATATAAAAACCAAAGGAGAAAAACAAGCTGCAAAAATTCCTAAAGTATCTAAAAAATATCCTCTTGGACGTCCACCTGTATCAAAACCATAAAAACTAATACTCATTCCAAAAAGTATCAAAGATAAAGTTAATAAAATAGCATTTTTTTTGTAAATTCCAAAAAAGAAAAAGGTTAAAAATAAAATATTAAAAGATTTATCAATAAATAAAGCTCCAACTAATAATATATAAAAAAGCCATTTTTTTTTATATTCATAGGCACAAAGTATAGCAAGAGTCAAAAAAATCACTAAAGATGCAGCATTAAGCAATAAAGCACTTGCAACGGTTCCAGGTAAAAGAATAAATAATAATAAAGAAAAAAAAGCATCAAGTTGAGTTTTAGTATATTTTAAAGCTAATAAATAAAGAAGCAAACAACTTAAAAAATGAAAAAATAAAAAAGGTAGTCTTAAACCAAAATCATTTTGTCCAAAAATAAAAGTTCCCAAATGAGATATATAATAAAGTAAATTATGTGAAAAGATAAATGAATTTTTTTGTTGATCAAAATAAATATTAGCCTCATCTGTACTAATACTTAACGTTGAAATTCCATACAATAAAGCTAAAATATCAAAACTCAACAAAAGAATGACAAATTTGAAATTTTTAATTTTTTCCATAAATAAAATTTTACAAAATTAAACTTAAAATAACAATCAACAATACTTTCATAAAAAATGAATTACATAAAATCTAAATAAATTTTATAAGCTAAGCAATTTATTGTAATCAATTTTAATTTTTAATCTTAAATATTTAAAAAATTTCATCAAATTGATTTTAGTTTTCATAGGCTATAATCTTAAATAAAAAAGGTAAAGATGCAAACTGTTAACCAAATTTTTCAAGCAACTATCGAGGTTAAAAAATCGAATTTTTTATCCTTTCTTTGCCCCTTTATAGAATTTAAAAATTTATTCCAGGATTTAAAGAATAAGCATCCCAAAGCTGTTCATTTTGTTTATGCTTATCGCACCTTAAATGAATTAAATCAAATCATAGAAGATAAAAGTGATGATAAAGAACCCAAAGGTACTGCAGGAATGCCAACTTTAAATGTTTTAAGAAAACATAATCTTATTAATGTGGGTCTTATTACCGTAAGATATTTTGGAGGCATAAAACTTGGCACAGGAGGTTTAGCAAGGGCTTATAATGAAGCTGCAAATACACTTATCCGTAATTCTATATTATTTACATTTAAATTTGAAAAAAATATTAGTATTATGATTGATTTAAAAATTCTAAATCGCTTTGAACATTTTTTAAAAATAAATTTATTCAATTTTACAAGAGATTTTAAAAATGAAAAAGCTATATTACATATTAAACTTAATGAAAAAGAAAAAGAAAAATTTGAAATTTTTTGTCAAAATTTTACACCTTATGAGATAGAAAGAATATAAATTCTTATCAAGAAATATTTTTATTTATCAAAAATATATTATTCTTTTATATTTTTTAAAGAATATAAAAAATTAATCATGATGAGTTGGCAAATGTTCTACTTCAAGTTCATTATTGGCTATAAATTCTTCCTTTGCTTTTTGACAATTTTCATCACGTAATTTACGATATTCATTGCGAATAGCAATTTCCTTATCACTTAAAGGTCTATTTTCTAAAAAACTAATATGGAAATAAGTATCATCGATCTTTGAATAAGTTTTATAAAAATCTAAATAATCAAAATAATCTTTACCATTATCAAATTCTACGATTTCTTCTATATAAATTGTAGGACCAAAGCCCTTATGATTTTGCGTATAATGTCCAAAGCCTGCACTATATTGAATTTTAAATTTAGCCATTGTTTTCTCCTAAAAACTCTTCATAAGTTCCATAAAAATCTATAAGTTTACCTTTTTCTAAATACCAAATTCTATTAGCAAAAGCAGAAAGCAATTCTCTATCATGACTTATACAAAGTACAACCCCTTTAAAATTATATAAAGCCTCCCCAAGAGCAATAATGCTTTCAAGATCTAAATGATTATCTGGCTCATCCAAAAGTAAAAAGTTTGGACGTTTTAGCATTAAAGAAGAAAGCATCAAACGGTGTTTTTCTCCTCCACTTAAACTTGACACTATTTTTTCTTGATCAGCGCCACTAAAAAGCATTCTACCTAAACACTTACGAATTTCATCTAAATCTTTAAATTTTTCACTCATAAGCCATTCATAAAGTTTCAAATTTTCACAAATTAAATTACTTGTATCTTGAGGAAAATATCCAAGTTCTATAGTTGCCCCTAAATGTAAATTTCCTTGATCTGGATTAACAAGATTAGCTATAATTTTTGCTAAAGTAGATTTGCCTACACCATTTGGTCCAATAAGAGCAATTTTATCATTTTTTTCTATTTTTAATTGTAAATTTGAAAATAAATCTTTATCATAAGTCTTACTTATACCTTTAAATTCCAAGATTTCATTACCTATTTCGCGATTTATCCTAAATACTATACTAGGATCTCTACGACTTGAAATTTTAATCTCTTCTAGCTCAAGCTTTTCAAGTGCTTTAGCACGACTTGTAGCCTGTTTTGCCTTAGAAGCATTTGCGCTAAAGCGATGTATAAAATTTTCTAATTCTTCTCTTTCTTTTAAAGTTTTATTGCGTTTAAGTTCAACTTGTTTTGCCAAAAGTGTTGAAGCTATATACCAATCATCATAATTTCCAGCAAAATCACGAATTTGTTTAAAATCTACATCTAAAATTCTAGTACAAATTTTATTTAAAAAATGTCTATTATGCGAAATAACAACTAAAGTTCCTTCATGCCTTAAAAGTTCATTTTCAAGCCAAGAAATGGCATCTAAATCAAGATTATTTGTGGGCTCATCTAAAAAAAGCACATCTGCATCCAAAAATAAAACCTGAGCAAGCAAAACTTTAAATTTATCTGCACTTGGTAAAGTACTCATTAAAGCATTAAAATCTTTAATTTTCAAAGAACTTAAAATTTTTTCACAACGTGTTTCACAATCATAATTTGGGTCTTCTTCAGCACTTATCATTTCAAGTTCACTTAAACGTTCATTAATTTCATCATTAAATTCTTCGCTTTTATAAAGCTTTTCTTTTTCTTTTAGAGCATCAAAAAGTCTTTTATTAGCACACATAACCGCATCTTTGATAGTATAATTTTCAAAAGCAAATTGATCTTGACCTAAAACAGCGATTTTTATACCCTCATCAAAAATCACCTCTCCGCTATTTGCCTCAAGATCTCCTGAAAGAATTTTTAAAAAAGTAGATTTACCTGCACCATTAGCTCCAATAAGTCCATATCTTTGTCCTCGTACAAGCTTTAAATTAACATTTTCAAATAAAAGTTGACTTGTAAAACGCATTGTAAGATTTTTTATTTCAACCATAAGAATAATCCTTCATTTAAAACATGTAGCCAATAGTTTGGATTTAAATTAGTTTTTCAAAGAAAACAATTGTATCACTTTATTTTAAATAGATAATTAAAAATTTTTAGTTTCAATATAAATTTTAAAATATATTAACTCCCATAAAATCACTTTGAAAACTTAAATTTTATAAATTAATTTACTTTTATGCATCTATAAAATTTCATATAAAGCTTAAAATATAATGCCAAATTACAATCAAAAATATAAATTAAAACAATTTTTAAATAAAATTATTTCAAACAAAATAATTTTTAAGTTTTTTTCTATAAAATTATTTTTTATAATTTAAGGATTCATTATATAATGTTTTTAATTGATTTTTTAATATCACTAAGCCTCATTTTTGAAATTTTAACTTTAATCTTATCTTTTTATTTTAAAAATTCAAAAATTTTCTTTTTAACTTTAACATTATTAAGTATTAAAGTACCTTATTTTTATTCAAGTATTTTCCAAGCTAATTTATTTATATCTTTATTTTTACCTATGATTTTTACTTTATTTTGTCTTGGAAAACATCATATCTTAATCTTAAATAAAAGAAATATTATTTCCTTATCAAGTATCATTTTTATAAATATTTTAAGTTTAATTTTACCTAAAAATACAATTTTCAATAGCGCCAATTTAGATTTTCATTTTATTTCATCTAATTTTTTTAAACCTGTCAATGAGCTAGGATTTTTATTTTTCTTAACAGGTCTTTTCCTCATTTTAATTAAAACTTTTAAATCCAAAGAATACTATCTTTTAGTAGCATTTTTTGGTGCTTATTTACAATTTTTATTTCAAAAAGGAGCTGGAATCAAATATTTTGAATTAGCAAGTTTAATCTTTTGTTTTTATCTACTAAATCATGTCTATAAGTTAGCTTTCTTTGATACTTTAACCAAACTTCCCAATGAAAAAAATCTTATACGATTTATAAAAGGCAAGAATAATTATATTATTGCCTTGCTTCATTTTAACGAGTTAAAAGAAACTCAAGACAATTATACAAAACTCATTTTAAAACAAATTGCAAAAATCTTAAAACGCTTTAAAGCAAAAATTTTCATTATAGAAAATGATTTTATTTTAATTTTCAATGATAAAAATAAAGCTTTAAATCATCTTGCATTTTTAGAATCTACGCTAAAAAATACAGAATTTATCTTAGAAAATGAAAATTTTAAACCAAATTTTAAACTAGTTTGGCAAGAAAATCAAAAAAACCTAGAACAAAATTTACAAAGCTTAAAAGAAAAACTTTTAAGCTAAAAATCATTTTTCATTGGCTTCTACTTCGATATTAAGTTCAATTTCATCACTTAAAGCAATGGTTGAAGTACCTAAAGCAAATTGAAAATCAGAGCGTTTAATTTTTCCATTTAAAGAAAATCCTATTTTTTGTTTACCGTCTTGATCTTTAATGATACCTCCAATTTCAGTATCTAAAACAATATCTTTGGAAACTCCAGCTATCGTCAATTTTCCACTCATTTTACCTTTTTGATTATCAATTTTTTCATAATGTTTCATTATAAAAACCATATCGGGATATTGTTTGGTTTTAAAAAAATCATCTTGTTGCAATTGATTATCTCGTGCTTGATTTTCTGTATTAATAGAATTAACTCGAATAAGGGCCTCAAGTTTTTTAAACTCTAATTTTGCAGGATCAAAATCAATTACAGCATCATAATCTTGAAAATTTCCTTTAACATTACTAATTTGCAAATGTTTAATCTTGAAGCCAACATGCGTATGAGCTTTATCTAAAACAAATTCTTTAGCAAATGTATTTACATTTAACAAACACATCATAGCAAATAAATTGAATAAAATTTTTCTCATCATTATTTCCTTTTTTTAAAATTTTAATATTATGAATTTTAACCAAATAATAAATAATACATAATTAATATAAGTTAATAAATTTTAGCATTTAAAAATTTTACAAATTGATCAAAACTTGGAAGTTTCAAATCTTTCATCAATCTTTGTTGTTTTCCCCACATACATTCAGGAAAAAAAGCATCTGTTTTAAATCTTGCCATAACATGAAAATGTACCCTTGGAACATAATTTGCAAAAGAAGCTATATTAATTTTTTCAGGTTTATAAAATTCTATCATAGCTTTCTCGCACAATAAAACTTTGCTAAAAAGTTCTTTTTGTAAATCTAGAGGACAATCACTAATTTCTTTATAATTTTCTTTAGTAAAAATTTTTACCCAAGGTATTTGAGATTCTTCCTTATCAATATAAATTAAATCATTTTCATAAATCATTCATTTCCTTTAAAAATCAAAATTCCAAAATCTCATTTTTCAATCAAAAATATATCTTAATTTTCAAAAATTAAACATAAAAGACTTAAATAATACATTTTTAATTTTTAAAAATAAAATAGCAAAAACTTTAATATCGTTCCTATGATTTTACACATATAAATACTAAAATATCTTTTATAAAATTTTCCAAAAATTTATTTTCTTTAAAAAATATTAAAATTTTTTAAACTATTTAAAATGAATAAAAACAAGATAAAAATATTTTTATCAATCTTTCTTAATATTTTTACTAACTTTAAAAATCTGCTCTTTTCTTTTTTGAAGCTCTATTTTTTTCAAATCTACAATTTGAATTTTTTTTTGAATTAATTCTTGATTTTGTTCCAAAAAATTTTTAGCAATTTTTGTTAAAATAGGTTTATCAATAAGCAAAGATTCAAATTCATAAACATTAAGCTCATGTAAAACTCTTTCATAAATCTCACTTTTCTTAGGATAAAAAAGTACAAATTCAGAATTATCAAGTTCATAAAGAATCCGACTTTCATTGATTTTATAATCAAAAAATGCAAGACTTAATTTTGCCGCATTTTTATAATTAGCAAAAACCTTAAGATTAAGTTTTTCAAAAAATAAATCAAATTCTAAAATACTTTTAAATAAAAGTTCTCTAAAATCTGTTAAAAAATATTCTTCGCTTGCACTACAAAAGGCCCTAAGTTCACTAAAATTTTTATCACTTTGCAAAACATGATCTTTTTGAATATTTGAAAATTCTGCTTTAAAGAGTAAAATTTTTTTCTCAATTTCAATTATAAAATTTTTCAATTTAATTTTAAGCTCTTTAAAAGATTTATAAAATTCATTTTCAATTTTTTTAAATTCCTTATTCATAACATCACTATGATAAAACATAGATAAAAACACATCGTCGCTTGAAATATAAGGAGTTTTATAATCATATCTCTTATATAAATCTTTTTTTAATAGTCCTTTATTTTTTTTATAAAAGAAAGCATCTTTTTCTTTAATATTAATAAAAATTTCATTAGCAATTTTTTCACCAATGCTTTTAAGTTGTTCTAAAATTTTATGATTTAAAATTTCAATTTCTTTTAAAAAAAATTCATAACTTGATAACAAATATTTTTCATAATTTTGAAATTGTTCTAATAAAACATCAAAAATTTCCCTAAAAAGTTTATTCTCATTTTCTAAAATTTCGCACAAATATAAAATTTTTCTTTGAGTAAATTTTTCTTTTAAACTGTCAACATCTAAATTTTGTAAAAAATGTAATAAAGCTTGAAAATTTGATTTTACATAAGTTTTTTCATTTTTAGCCTCTTTACACGAAATAGCAATAAGCTCTTTAAAATATTTAGAAAATACATTTTTTGCATAATTTAAAACATTTTCTAATTCTTGATCATTTAATTTATCTTTTTGATTTAATACACAAATACTATAATCACCTAATAATTCTAAATTTATTTTTATTGCATCCTCTTCACTTTTTTTACCTGCATTATCTATTAAACTAAGCCAAATAGCCCCATGAATATTTTTAAGTTCATTTAATGTTGTTAAAGTATCATTTTCATTGGCATTTAAACCAGGAGTATCAACAAGGGTAATTTTTTTAAGTAAAGGGATAGGTGCAAAAATATGCAAACTTTTAGCTTGCTTTATCTTTTTTCTTTGATCAGTATAAAAAGCCAATTCTTCAATATTTGTAATAATATCACTTCCATCTTCAAATTCAACCCTTAAAAAATATTCTTTTGCGTAATGCAAAAATGTTGGTTTAAAAG